>BQJT01000029.1 GCA_021604845.1 Cyclobacteriaceae bacterium | reverse complement strand
GAAGAATATACTGGTAATTTATTCAGTGCTGAGTTCAATACTGGACGCATTATGAGGTATCAGATCAATACTGATGAGGCTACCTACAAGACCGTGGATAAACCTTTTATCACATCTACGGTTGACGATATACATCTTACTGACGTACTGGAAGATGCTGATGGAAGCTTGTTGGTACTAAATACCGGAGGATGGTTCATTACCGGATGTCCTTTGTCTGTGGAAGCCAAAAGGAATGTATTTGGGGGTATCTATCGAATAAAAAAAAATGGTTCCCACAAAGTTGAAGATGCCTGGGGCCATAAACTTTCCCTCTCATCTATTTCAGCGGAGCGCCTGGTTGAGCATATAAGTGATCCACGAACGGCAGTGCGGGACCAGGTAATTGAACGGCTGGTCGAAATAGGGGCTCCCGCGGTAAATGCCATAAAAGGAGCAATACTAACCTCGGAAAACCCTGCGATCCGAGCTTCGGGCGTGTTCGCACTCTATCGAATCAATAGCCCGGAAGCATTAAAAGAGGTGCGTTCAGCACTTGATGATTCAAGCACCATGGTCAGAGTAGCTGCAACCCGTGTTTTGGGGTTGTCAAGAAACCAGGAAGCTGTTGACAAACTTATAGAAATCGTTCAGAATGATAATCCTTCAGCACAACGTCAGGCAGCAACTGCTCTGGGACAGATTGGAGACAAACGTGCGGTGAGTGCACTCCTGAAAACATCGGAAGTAAGCAGGCATCGCCTTGTGGAACATGCAATAATCTATGCCCTGATCAACCTAAAAGCTGCCAGGCCATTAAAAGATGCATTAACTCACGCTTCTTATAATGTGAGAAAAACAGCACTTATAGCCCTTGATCAAATGGATGGCGCACCTTTACATAAATCAGAGCTGGTTCCATTTTTAGAAAGCGAACACCGGATACTATGGGAAACCGGAATTTGGGTAGCCGCTCATCATCCGGACTGGGCTGACATAACCATTCAATTCCTTCAAACCCGATTAAATAACACCGAGCTGTCTGAAACAGATGCATCGCAACTTCGGGAACTGATGATAACCTTTAGTATGCATGAATCATTACAGAATTATATTGGCACGCAGCTTGGCAGTACAGCCACTCCGATAGACACCAAGGTATTCCTGATTGATGTTATAAGTCACTCACCAGTAAAGGAAATCCCCATGGTTTGGGTACGACCGTTGGGCAAAATATTACAGGAAGATAATCCTGCACTTCGATCGCTGGTACTGGGCCTTATCGAATCGAGGCGTATCACACCTTTGAGTGATCAGTTGAAACTGATTGTTTCAAATCCAAATACTGCTGCCAACTTCCGGCTTAAAGCACTTAGTACGCTACTCCACTCCGAAGCAAGTATTTCTTCTTCTGAATATCAGATGGTATTACAATACCTGGATAAAGAAAATGAATCTCCTGTCAGGCAACTGGCTGCCGCTGTGCTAGCCTCTGCAAAATTAAACGATAACCAATTACTACAATTGGCCAACGAACAGGTATCTCAAGCAGATGTGTTCCTGCTACCCAACCTGGTTAGCACCTTCGAAGGAAATAGCAGTGCAGTTGTTGGTGAGGCACTGGTCACTGCCTTACAAAGTTCCTCGAATCGACTGGACCATCTTTCCGAGCAGGAGTTGCAGCGATTATTCCACAATTTCCCTCAAGCAGTAAAGACATCTGCAGAGCCACTAGTGGCCAGTGTGAGAGCAAAAAATGCCGCTCGTCTCTCAAATTTGCAATTGATTGAGTCTCAATTAAGTAAAGGGGATGTTATGAAAGGCAGACACCTGTTTTTTGGGAAAGCAATTTGCTCTTCTTGTCATGCCGTAGGGGATCGGGGAGGGGATTTTGGGCCTGATTTGACTAACATTGGAGAAATTCGTTCCAAACATGATATCCTGGAAGCCATAATGTATCCGGAAGCAACCTTTGCAAGGGAACACGAAACTTCTAAGGTTACTACCGAAATCACCAGCTACACCGGTATTATAAAGGAACAACTGGATGAAGCTATAATAATGCAAATAGCCCCTGGACAATCTGTTCGCATCCAATCTGAAGATATCAGGGAAATTGAACCACAAATCACTTCAATGATGCCTCCGGGACTTGATAAATTACTTACCCTGGAAGAGATATCTGATCTGATGGCCTATTTGGTCTCTCTTCCGGATGGCATGGGGGGTATTGGTAGACTTAATGGAAATAAGCATCAGTAATAGGGAAGAAGCCATCAAAAACTGTAAACTACCGGAAACCATTCACTTAATTACCGGCAATAAAGACCAACAAAACAATGCGTGAAACATCGAGAAAACCATTTCTGTTTAAGCGACGAGACCTGTTGAAGAGTGCAATGGTTTTACCCGGGGCGCTGATGTCGGCTTCGTTTGCTAACCAACAGAAACGTTCAAAGGTAACTCAAGCTAACCAACCCGATCGATCGCTGGTCCGGCGTGAAAACGAACGACCTGGAACACGCGAATGGCAGCTCACACGGGTACGCATTAATCAAGGGAAATTTCGTACGTCGCTGATCGAAGGTTATTGTTCACATCAATCGATTTCAGCCGGACAGACACTAAATATCTTCGTCAGTACCGATCCTGGTCGGCAGTTCACCCTCGACATCTACCGTATGGGGTATTATGGTGGTACCGGAGCGCGGCTCATGACAACGATCGGCCCGCTGGAGGGATCCAAGCAAAATGTTCCGGAGATGACTCCCGCTCCGGCACGTCTGCGCCAATGCCAATGGGTTCCGAGTATCGAGTTGAATATTCCCTCTGACTGGCTCAGTGGCGTTTATTTGGGTAAACTCACTACCATTCCCAATGCCCGGTCTGACCCATACTGGCAAAGCTATGTAGTCTTTATCGTGCGGGATGAACGCCCCGCGGATATTTTGTTCCAGTGCAGTGATAACACCTGGCAGGCTTACAACTGCTGGCCGGTCAACGAGTCGCTATACACACATCCTGACGGAGCCCACGCGCCGGACGTGGCCGTCAGCTTCGATCGACCTTATGGCATGTATCCACAGGTTTTCGATTCAGCCCTGTCGGTAGGTTCCGGTGAATTCCTGCTATGGGAATATCCGCTTTGCTACTGGCTGGAGCAGCATGGCTATGACGTTACCTATGGCTCCAATAGTGACACCATAGACACACCATTTATTACTCGTTGTGGTACATATCTTAGCGTCGGGCATGATGAGTACTGGGATATTCGACAATATCGTGCCGCAGAAGCCGCGATTGAAGACGGCGTGAATGTGCTCTGGCTTTGCGGGAACTCGGTATTTATCGTTTCACCGTTTTCACCCAATTCCGGTGGTCAGGAAAAGAGGATCATCACCCGCGCCGGTACCTACGGAGCAATCCGCGAGGACGAATTGGCTTCGTACAGTAAAATGTTCGCCGGCCTGACGAGCAAGGGCCCGGACGAGCGCAACATCATAGGTGCGCGCAGCGTGGTGCCGTTCAACGGCGGTGGTGATTGGACTTGTACCAAGCCAAAACATTGGGTATTCGAGGGCACCGGCATGAAGCAAGGCGAGCATATTCCCGGCCTGGTTGGTTGGGAACATCACGGTGAACCGGACCTCGAACGTATGGGGCTCGAAGTGTTGGCAGAAGGTTCTATCTGGACTGACGGCAAACGCGAAGGATCTTACGCCGCCACCATCTTTCCCGGTCCGAAGAACAACTTCGTGTTCAACGCCGCAACGATTTTCTGGTCGCAGGGCCTTTCCACTCCACCCGGACACATCCTGCCATGGACCCACTGGTCACGTCCACACGGACCCGATGTGCGTGTGCAACAAATCACACACAATCTGTTAAGAAGACAATGACAGTGGCCTCCAAACTAGTCATTCTGGAAATTAGATTAGGGACTGGGACAGCTACGAAATGTTTATGAATAGTTATAAACAAAAAAGCAGTTACAAATTAATGTAACTGCTTCACCCCGATAGCTATCGGGAAGCGGTCTGGACGAGACTCGAACTCGCGACCTCCTGCGTGACAGGCAGGCATTCTAACCAACTGAACTACCAGACCAATATTTTAAGTTTCACCAAACTTGCGACTCATATGTCGCGTTAAACTCGCGCCCTTCACACCTTGGCGTGACAGGCATTCTAACCTCCCGATAACTATCGTCCCGATAACTATCGGGAGAACTACCAGACCATTTCAATTAAAAATTGAGAATTAAAAATGAACAATGGCTAAAAGCGCCCGTTGTTAATTATTAATTGTTAATTCTCAATTAACACTTTTTCCAGTCTATTGGCTGTAAAAAGTGTTGCAAATGTACCTGCATAAATTATCTTATGCAACCGATGTAATCAAAATATTTTAATTCGTTTATCTAATAAGAGAACCTGTAGGTTTAGACAATTTTAGTTATAAATTTGTAACCGGAAATAAACGATCCATGCTTTTGGAATTTGAGAAACCGATAGCAGAACTAGAAGCCAAATTAGCTGATATGAAGGATTTGGCGGCTATTAGTGATGTAGATGTAAGCGAAGCCGTTAAGTCCCTGGAAGACAAAATCAAAGAACTGAAACAGGAAACTTTCAGTAATCTAACCCGGTGGCAAAGAGTGCAATTGTCACGGCACGCTGACCGTCCCTACACGCTTGACTATATCAATGAACTTTGTGATGACTTTGTTGAACTACATGGTGATCGCAACGTTCGTGATGATAAAGCCATGATTGGTGGATTTGGTTCTGTTGAGGGCCGTACTTTTATGTTTGTTGGCCAACAGAAAGGCCGTAATACCAAACAGCGACAGATGCGCAACTTCGGTATGGCCAACCCCGAAGGCTATCGCAAGTCGCTACGCCTGATGCGATTGGCAGAAAAGTTCAAAAAACCGATCGTAACCCTGATTGATACCCCCGGCGCTTATCCCGGTTTGGAGGCGGAAGAGCGCGGTCAGGGTGAAGCCATTGCCCGTAATATTCAAAGAATGTTCCGACTTAAGGTGCCGGTTATCTGTATTATCATAGGTGAAGGTGCTTCTGGGGGAGCTTTAGGAATCGCGATTGGTGACCGGGTACTGATGCTGGAAAATACCTGGTATTCAGTGATTTCTCCAGAGTCGTGTTCAACAATTTTATGGCGGACCCGGGATCACAAGGAAGAAGCCGCGGAAGCCCTCAAGCTAACCGCACCGGATATGCTTAAAAGCAAGTTGATCGATGGCATTATCAAAGAACCGGTTGGAGGAGCCCACACTGATATTACCGATATGGTCAGAAGAATCAAACGGGCGATTTTTAAGCATACCGATGAATTGGAAAAACTCACCCCGGAGGAACGGGTAGCCCAACGCATCGAAAAGTTCACTTCCATGGGGGTGGTAGAAGAACCCAAATAAATCCTCTGGTAATAACCTACCTCAAATTGATATTATTGTTTAATAAATCGTTGGGTTAGTTGTTTACCCTCACTACCGGTTAAACGGATAATGTAAAACCCTGACCTCAGTGAAGCGATATCCAGTTCGGTGTCATTCCTGAACTTATTGAATTGTAACATCCTACCCATACCATCAATCAGTGAGTAGGTATAATCCTGATTATTATTTTGCTCACCGCTGTTAAGACCACTTCCCGTGGTTTTTATAAAGATTTGATCCACAGCAGGATTAGGATAGATACGGATTCCTTCATTTAAACTTTCTTCCTCCAGGGAGGTGACCAGCTCAAACACCGATTCGTCATGTACCTGAGCAGTATCCAAATTGGTTACCATCAAATTATCAAACCACAACCTGGTATTGCCCAGGTCACTATGTTCTGCTACTATTTCCAGCCGCTCAATGTCACTCCAATCGAACTTCCCTTCAGGGGGAAAATAACTCCCTTCCCAGGCGCCGCCTTCGACAAAGTCTGACAATGGGATATGTACATGGTGCCATCGGCTGTCAAATGCTACCGCGTTTTCATCGAGGGTGAAGTTCATGCGCCACGGGTGATCGTCCGTACCCGTATCACTATCAATGAAACGTAGGTCAAAGGCCAGAGGACCTGTTGCGCGGAATATAAAATCCAACGCAAATCCGTTATTAACCAGTTCAGTTAAATCCAGGTTGGGGCTGAGATCAAAACCAATGTGCTGATACTGGGGCCCATCTTCCCAACGCAGGCAATATTTTCCATTATTCGGGCTGTCTTCCGAATAATAATTGATGATACTTCCCCCTGAACTGGATTCCAGTATTGAGCCTTCAATATGATCTGTGTATACTGGAAAGCCGTTGATTTCAGGTTGTTTCACAAATGGTGTTTGCGAGGGGACATTAAATCCCAGGGCTTCCAGCAGCTCGGTGTTAAGATCATGTTCAAATAGTCCATTCCCGCCTTCCCGGAATATGCCAAAACCTCCATGGTAATCCCACATAGTCCAGGGGATATCCTTTTCTTCCAGATAGCTCCGCACGGTTTCATAATAAACCACCCTTTCCGCCTGGTTACTATTGGGAATATATGCTCCAAACTCGCCACAGTAAATCGGTACTCCGCGCTGGTTCCTGAACGCCACTGCAATGTCGATCATGGATTTTACATTGGTAACGGTACCGGTTGACGGGTAATCATTAAAAGCAGACTCTAGCCAGGTTCCTGTAAGCGCCCCGGGAAAGGCCGGCATATTATTGGCATCATAAGGGAAAGGTACCTGGCCTAAGGGAGCCATGGATGGATCGGTCCAGCTGGCACCCTGATGAGTAAATATAAACGGGTCGTAAAAATGGAAGGTATAGATCAGTTTTTCCTGTGCATAAACCGGCATGGCATCCAGGTTGTGAAAGCTGTTCCAGCCGGCAGGTCCAATAACAATATAATGTGTATCATCTACAGACCTAATGGCATCTACTACCCCTTGTTGGATTGAGTTCCATTGTTGATCGCTTATATCATGTGGTTCATTAAGTACTTCGTAAATCAAAAACTCCGTTCGGTGCTGGTAATGCTCCGCCATTTGGGTCCAAACCTTTTCCAGGATGGTACCAATATTCGGATCTGTTCCCACCGCCGGGTCAAAAGTATGGTTGTCTAAAATCAGGTATATACCCAGCATTTCAGCCATGTCTACAGTTTGATCCAGAAAATCGAGAAACAATGGATCGAGTATGTAGTCAGGAGCCCTACCGGCCATTGCATGGAGGTTGATGGGAAGTCGTATCACATCACAACCAAGGCTCTGAATTTGTGTAAAATCCTCTAAGGTGTACTTGCCCAACTGTATTTGATAGGGGCTGGCAACCTGATACCAGTTGGTAAGATTGATGCCGCGAGTGAATGGAACTTCCTGTGCTGTTACCGGAAGGAAAAGTAAAAACAGGCCAGTTAAATGAATAAGGTATTTGAGCCGCATCAATATCATGGAATACGAAGATGAAATTAAATAATTATTTCTCTGCTTAAGCTGTTTTATATAAATAGTTATATTAATTGTTAATATATGAATATTATATTAAATTGACCTTAATTGGGATAATCTTCGGTATTGAAAACCATAAAAATGAAGTCAGCGTCGATTTGTGGATTACTTCTTCCTTTGATTATGGCTTGTTCTGATGATTCAGAGCAGCCTGTGATTGATTGCAATAGCTCAGGACCAAAGTTAACGCTGTCAGCAGAGAATATATCTTGCGGCAGCCTGGGTGGCGGTACTATTCAGGTTCATATTTCCGATGGAGAAGGTGCAATGAAATTAACTATAACTCCGGATACGGGAGTATTAGATAATAACATATACAGTGAATTACCGGAAGGGGAATACACGATTTCTGTTAGTGATGACAATGATTGCGTTGCCCAATCGATGGCTTCAATCAGTATTGAATCGTTGACTGTAAGCTACCAAAACGATGTAAAGCCCATAATTGAAACCGTCTGTACCATAAGTGGATGCCATAATGGGGACAACAATGGATCCTACGGTCAAAACCGAAACTGGCTGGTTTTCACCAACGTTCAAAACAATGCATTTAATATTAAAACCCGTATAAACAGGGACCCTTCTCAACCGGGTCATATGCCTAAAGAAGGTTCATTAAGTCAGGATGAAATCGCACTGATCACTTGCTGGGTGGATGGGGGCGCACCCGATAACTAGCCTCGTTTAGTATACATAGTTGGTTATAGATTTTTACTTTTTAATTGCTCCACTGCATAATTGGCCGCCCGGGCAGTCAGTGTCATGAAGGTTAAGGTTGGGTTTTGGGTACCCGTAGATACCATGCATGCCCCATCTGTAACAAATACATTTTTGCACAGGTGCATTTGATTCCAACTATTTAACAGGGAAGTACCTGGATCTTTCCCCATCCTGACTCCTCCTACTTCGTGTATGTCCGAACCCGGCGGTGAATGTGCATCTCGTACCGAAATATCGGTAAACCCTGCTTTTTCGAACATCTCCTGGGACTGGTCCAGGTAATCCTGCACCATTTTGTCGTCATTTTCGGTCCAGTCACAAGACACTATAAGTTGTGGAATGCCGTATTTATCGGTTTTGTCCGGACTTAGCCGAACGTGATTAGTCTCGATTGGTACTACTTCGCCCATCATCCAACTGCTGATATGCCAGTTGCCCAGTGGTGCATGTAAAAGATTTTCACGCAGTTGATCACCCAATACCTCAGTTTCAAACTTCCGGCCTCTTCCACCTCCAATTCCGATGGCATACCCTCGCAGAAAGTCTGTCTCCTGGCTGAATACATTTCTGAACCTGGGAATATAACCATGGGAGGGCGCACGACCGCTGGTTTTCTTATCCTTTAGTCCATCAAATTGGGCGTTCGCTTTTCCGCGATAATTGTGCCATGAAACATATTTCCCCAACAGCTCATTATCATTGCCAAGTCCATTGGGAAACCTGTCCGATTTAGAGTTCAGCAGGATCGCATTGCTGTTCAGGGTAGAGGCGTTTATGAAGATTAGTTTGGCATAATACTCAACCATTTCGTTGGTCAACCCATCAATTACTCTTACCCCCACAGCTTTGCTTTTATGTTTATTCCTACCCTTTATAATAATCGAATGTACCACAGAATGCGGTCTCAGGGTCAGGTTACCAGTCTTCTCAGCCCAGGGCAGGGTAGAGGAATTGCTGCTAAAATATCCGCCCAGCACGCAGCCCCGGTTGCACATAGTCTGATTCATACATTTGGCACGGCCCTGCCTGGCATGAATTTCCTGGGGATCTGTAAGATGCGCGCACCTGCCATTGATAAGATGGCGATTTCCATAATTCTTTTTCAGGCTTTCCTTAAAGTACTCTTCTATACAACTTATCTCAAATGCCGGCTGGCAATTGCTGTTTGGTAGCTCCGGAAGATTATCGTTGTTACCGGCAATGCCGGCGAAATTCTCTACGTGGTTATACCATGGTTCCAGATCTTTATAGCGAATGGGCCAGTCGATGGCAAACCCATCCCGGGAAGGTCCCTCAAAATCAAAATCACTCCAGTGCTGGGTCTGCCGGGCCCATAGCAATGATTTACCCCCAACATGATACCCCCGGAACCAGCGGAAAGGTTTCTCCTGGATGAAGGGTTGTTCATTATCATCTAAAGCCCAATGAAGGGTTTGTTCCTGCAGCCGTCTTAAATTTTGGTGATTTCCCCTGAGATGAAGCGGTACGGTGCCTCTGTATTCGAAATCCCAGGGAGCTTTGGAAGCGGTCGGGTAGTCCCTAATGTGCTTTACATCTCTTCCTCTTTCCAGTACCAGCGTTTTCAATCCTTGATCACAAAGTTCCTTTGCGGCCCAGCCACCGGTGGCTCCGGACCCAATAACGATGGCATCGTATTTCCGTTTCTTTTTAGATGTTACCAGGTTGGCCATAGTTTTAGGAGCTGACTTCTACACAACCATTAAAATGTCCGGGCATAACCTGGTAGTCCAGGTATTCAGTCATCACAATTTTAGAAGTACGGAATCCACGAATTGTTTCGTGCTTGATCAACTGGAAAGTTTCTCTGGTCTCTTCATTATCAGAACAGGCAAACTGCTCCATTATGGACATTTTCTTGGGTGGCTGGCAGCTTTCAAACGGTGTTCCGTAATCATTCCTGGCCTTTGTATCGATCTGTTCCAGTTGAAGTTTTATTTTATGCTGAATTTCTGCATCGTAACAATCACTGAACAGTTTGGTTAAAAATTTGTCAACCCCCACCGAAAGCGCACCAATGCTGTCACCAGGGGGTATTATGGCATCTGACAATACCGATAACATTTTTTCCTGCTCCCTGTTGAACAGTGTACCTGTAGTATTGAGGGATTGCTTATCCCAGCTTTTAGCCCAGGCCGGGAGCATGATCATTGATCCGGCGGCCAAGGCTATTCCTTTTATGGTTTCACGGCGATTCATAGATACAGTTTAGTTAAAGGGGGCATGCTCATCAACGGCTGTCCGGAGCATAAGATAAAGCAACTACCAGTCAATCACAAGGTACTGATTTACCAAAAAATTTGCAATCCAGCTCAAGATATGACCAGTGTATTTGTGAGCGGTTTAAAGACTAAAAAATAATCCTCTCTATAACCTGTGACCGGACGGAAAATTAACGTCAAATCTGCAGTGAATTCCCTACCTATCAACGAATAAGGGATAATTAAATATTGCACTTTTACCACCTAATTATCATGAAGAACAACCTCAGACAACTAACGTACTACAGCTTAATTTTGCTTTTGTGGTCATGTAAGCCCACCGTAAATACACCGCCTGCAGAAAGCGATGCAGTGCTGCATGAAACAACCGCCACCGAGATGATAGACAGGGGCAAATACCTGGTAACAATTGGATTGTGCAATGATTGTCACTCTCCCAAAGTGTTTACCGAAAACGGCCCGGAACCCGATTCTGACCGGCTGTTGTCCGGGCACCCAAGTGATCTGCCAATCGAAGGTTTTGACCAGTCGCTGGTAACTGGCGGCTGGGTATTGATGAATGAGCATTTTACTGCGTTTGCCGGCCCATGGGGCGTTTCGTTTTCAGGAAACTTAACACCTGATCCCTCAGGAATCGGCAGCTGGAACGAAGAGAATTTTCGCACAGCCCTGCGACAGGGAAAATTTAAGGGGCTTGCCCATAACCGAGACCTGTTACCTCCCATGCCCTGGACCAATTATCGAGAGCTGAATGATCAGGATATCTCTGCAATATTTGCTTACCTTAAATCACTTAAGCCGGTAAAAAATGTGGTTCCAGCGCCCAGGACATTTGCTTCAACAGGGTAATGCGTGTTTGTTACAGTAAGCCAACAAGCAATTTTAATTGTTCTCTTTTGTATAGCTTAAAGCCAACCAGACCAGTGACCAATATCGCTGGTCTTTTTTATTAAGTTTTAAATATCAGTTGCTTTCTAACCTCAAAAATTCTATCGAAGAAAGTGTGACTAGATGTTTCTATACACGTCTTACATACAGGGAGTTACCTGCTCTATAGTGATTGCTCAGGCCTGGCTTTAAAGCCACTAAGTACGCATTAAATAATTATGGAAAAACTGGTTACCTCCCATAATAAAAGGTACTAAAATAACTGGGGACGCAACCATTAATTCCACCCCTAAGAGGTTGATACCAAAAAATAAAATCAGCCTGTATTTACATACCAATGAAAAAAATAACACTTCCGACCGGTGGTTTTATTTTTGCCATTACCACCCTCGCATTGTTGCCGTTGCTGATAGTGACGGCATGCGAAAATGATGATGTAAGCCCGGTTATTCCGGGTCCCTTATTGAGCTTTAATACCGACACTGAGGTACGAGTAGTAGCAGGGGAAGCAGCAACTGTCAGGCCAACATTCAGACCACTCACAATTGCTCCAGTGGGAACAACCTGGTCCTGGAAAATAATAAGTGTGCCGGAAAACAGCCGGGTATCTCTAACATCTACGGATCAATCTGAAGTAACTTTGGAAACTGATATACCTGGGAAATATCAGTTGGAGTTGACCGGAAAGCTTGGATTACAAGTGATTGTTGATACGCTGGTAGTGAAGGCATATGATGAGACCACACTGCAGGGTCAATACCAGTTGCTTGTTGAAGCCGATGGTCCTATTTACGATTTATACGGATATCAAAATAAGCTATACGCTGCTGGTGGTTTTCAAACTATTGGAGGAGTAAAGGCTCCAGGTATCGCGTTTTATAATGAGACGGGTTGGAAGCCATTAGGATTAGGAATGGAACCAGGTGCCTACGTTGCCGATATGATAGAATTCCAAGGTGACCTGTACGTAGTTGGTTATTTTAGTGGACCCCAGGAGGTTACTTCACCAGCCGTTTCCCGTTGGGATGGTACAGCCTGGAACGCAGTTCCCGGATTAGAGGTATTGTGGGTACAAAATGACTGGGGACCTCTGCTGGTAAATTCTGGAACCAGTTTACAGGTCTATAAGGACAACCTGTATATTGGAGGATATTTCAGAGGCAGGAATTTAGGCTCATTACAAGATTACTCAGTGCTTAAATTGGATGGCAATCAACTTACAGGAGTATTGCGACTATTTAACTCCCTTGGAAACTCCGGAATTCGATTGGAAGAATACAATGGCCAGCTCGTCGCGTTTAACCAGTACGATAAGAGTATATCATTATTTGATGGAACCGTTTGGCAACACATGGATATCCCAATCGATGCGAATCGATATTCTTATAATATGAACGCGGTTCATTATAAAAACAAATTACTGATTAACACAAAAACTGCAATTCCACAGTTTCAGGAAGAGCAGGTAATATCCGATTTTTTTATTTGGGATCAGGATCAATTTCAGGAGGTATATTCACCTAATAATTTCATGCACACTTTAGAAGTTGTGGGGGAGATTCTTTTTACTGGGGAAACAAACGGCATTTTCACCTGGGATGGACAGCGATGGGGGGTAAGCAAAGAAGGACCGAAATTTTCAATTGACGTAATCGAATCATTTCAAAATCAATTATTTGTAGCGGGTACTATGAATGAGGGAATATATCAGATAGCCGTATGGCAGCCGTTGGATTAGTGGTTGAATTTGATTCAGAACAGAATCGAGTTTAACCTAGTAAACACATAAAATCCCTAATTGGAAACCCGTAATCAGCATGCTGATTACGGGTTCCTTTTTTGATATCATATTAGATCAATGCTACCTTCAATTTTTCCCTAATATCCATTAGCTTAAAGCCATGAAGCTACATACTATTCATACCGGCAATTTCAAGCTAGATGGTGGCGCCATGTTTGGAGTAGTGCCCAAAGTAATCTGGCAACGTTCCAATCCTGCCGATGCCAGCAATCTTTGCACCTGGGCAATGCGCAGTTTGTTGATAGAAGCCGGAGACCAATTGGTGCTGATCGATTGTGGCATCGGTAATAAGCAAAGTGAAAGATTTTTCAGCTACTATTATCTTCACGGCGAACAATCACTGGAAGGATCACTAAAAGCAGCTGGCTTTAGCGCTGATGATGTTACGGATGTATTTCTTACCCATTTGCATTTTGATCATTGTGGAGGCGCTATCAAGGATTTAGACGGCTCTCCCGCCTTTAAAAACGCCCATTACTGGTCAAACCAGGATCACTGGCAATGGGCGACCGCTCCAAACAGCAGGGAAAAAGCGAGCTTTCTTACCGAAAACATTAAACCAATCGAAGAGAGTGGACAGTTAAAGTTTGTTAATAGCGATCAATCGAATTGGGATTTATTCGAAATAATCACCGTCGACGGTCATACAGAGAAACAAATGCTGCCAAAAATAAACTACCAGGGTCATACGGTGGTGTTTGTAGCAGACCTGCTGCCTTCGATAGGACACCTTCCTGTACCTTATGTAATGGCTTATGATGTAAGACCGTTGTTAACCTTAAAGGAAAAATCGGAATTTCTGCATAAAGCGGCTGATGAGCAGTACATCCTATTTTTCGAACATGACCCGAAGGTAGAGTGTTGTACTGTTAAACATACTGAACGCGGCGTGCGGGTAGACCGTACGTTTAACCTATCTGATATCTAATGGCAAAGGTAGGGATAGCGTTATCTGGAGGAGGGGCCAGGGGTATTGCTCATTTAGGTGTACTTCAGGCATTGGATGATCTGGGGGTAGAGATTGCGGAAATTTCCGGGACTAGTTCAGGTGCAATAATGGGTGCATTTTACGCGGCCGGAACTCCGCCGGAAAAGGTACTGGAACTAATCAAAGCCACTAATCTGCTTAGATTTATGCGGCCAGCTATCAGCAGGACTGGATTACTTAAAGTAGAAAGGCTGCAAAGCCTGTTCATTCGACATTTGCCAGTTGATTCATTTCAGGGGTTAACCAAAAAACTAATTATTAACGCAACCGATATAGTAAAAGGAGAGATCCGATACTTCGATCAGGGAGAACTGGTCCCCGCAATATTGGCTTCCTGTTGTATGCCGGTTATATTCGATCCCATAGTCATCAATGGAGTGTCTTATATGGATGGTGGAATCCTGAACAATTTGCCAATAGAACCGCTTCAACCCGGTTGTGAAATTATAATTGGTTCTCACTGTAATCCTGTCGACCGGGAGTTTAAACTTAAGCATGCCAAAGCCCTGCTGGAACGTACATTATTAATGGCCATACGCAACAATACCTTACAGCGACAGCAGCAGTGCCAGATATATTTTGAACCTCCTGCCTTAAGTAAGTACATAGGTTCGGATTTTAACAAAGCAGATGAGTTGTATAAAATAGGTTACCAGTATGTAATCGGCATGCGGAATAAGGTTGAAACTATTCTCAGTGAACATAATAAATAACAGACAACAGATGCCAGATAGCCGACAGACAGGGTATCCAAACTGGCTAGCAAGTATTCAGTAAGTTTGGACTTCGGATCTACTGATTTATTTGAATTTTGTTATTTGTATTTTGATATTCACCACAGATGAACTTCAAACAACAAATACTTCAGGGCATTCCTGCACAATTACCCCCATTAAAACCCCGGGACCACCAGGTGAGTCATGCTCCTGTCCGCAAGGATATTCTCTCTCGGGATGAAAAAAAGCTGGCATTGCACAATGCCTTGAGGTACTTTCCTGAGGAACACCACGGGGTGCTGGCTGGGGAATTTGCAGGCGAACTTGCCGATTATGGCCGGATTTATATGTACCGCTTTCGCCCGGATTACCCCATGTATGCCCGGGCTATTGATGAATATCCCGCCCGTTGTTCCGAGGCTGCAGCCATCATGCTAATGATTCAAAATAATCTGAACCCGCAGGTCGCACAACATCCTCACGAGCTGATCACCTATGGAGGGAACGGGGCGGTTTTTCAGAACTGGGTGCAGTATCTGCTGACCATGCAATATCTGGCCACCATGACCAACACCCAAACACTGCATCTGTACTCAGGACATCCCATGGGGTTGTTTCCCTCCTCAATGCAGGCGCCACGGGTAGTGGTTACCAACGGAATGATGATCCCAAATTATTCCAAAGCGGATGACTGGGAACGATACAATGCCCTGGGAGTAACCCAATATGGCCAAATGACGGCAGGGTCCTTTATGTACATCGGTCCGCAAGGTATCGTTCATGGAACTACCATTACGTTACTTAATGCGGGAAGAATGATCGGTGGTGAAAGTCTGGCAGGAAAGTTATTTGTTTCTTCAGGGCTGGGTGGGATGAGCGGGGCCCAACCAAAAGCCGGAAATATAGCAGGCTGCATTTCAGTGATAGCTGAGATAAATCCTGCTGCCGCCCATAAACGGCACCAACAAGGGTGGGTTGACGAGATTATCACTGATCTGGATGTGTTAATGCCACGGATTGCATCCGCCCGGGAGCATGATGAAGTAGTTTCACTGGCCTGGATTGGAAATGTAGTGGATCTTTGGGAACGGCTGGCAAATGATGGAATAAAAGTAGACCTGGGTTCTGACCAGACTTCCCTGCACAACCCATGGTCCGGAGGGTATTATCCAGCCGGGATCAGCTTTGAGGAAGCCAACCAGATGATGGCCAGGCATCCTGATGACTTCATGAAAAAAGTGCAAGTGAGTTTGTGCCGGCAAGTGGATGCAATTAATCGGTTGGCTGGCAGGGGTATGTATTTTTTCGATTACGGAAACGCATTTCTTCTGGAATCCTCCAGAGCTGGAGCGGATGTAATGGCAGCCACCGGGCAATTTCGTTATCCTTCTTATGTACAGGACATTATGGGACCGATGTGTTTCGACTATGGCTTTGGTCCTTTTAGATGGGTTTGTGCCAGTGGTAGCGAGAAGGACTTAGCATTAACAGACCGGATTGCCGCGGATGTTTTGAGAAAACAATTAGCTGAAGCCTCTGACCAGATCAAGCAGCAAATTTATGATAATATCAAATGGATTGAAAGTGCAGCAGAAAATGCATTGATAGTTGGCTCAAAAGCCAGAATACTGTATGCCGATGCTTCAGGCCGGGTGCAAATCGCGTTGGCTTTTAATCAGGCCATTGCCTCCGGAAAGCTGGGTGCGGTTATTTTGGGCAGAGATCATCATGATGTTTCAGGAACAGATAGCCCATACCGTGAAACTTCCAATATTTATGACGGTTCGCAATTTACTGCTGACATGGCAGTTCACAATGTAATCGGTGATTCCTTCAGAGGTGCCACCTGGGTATCGTTGCATAATGGAGGTGGAGTAGGATGGGGGGAGGTAGTTAATGGTGGCTTTGGTTTACTGTTGGATGGCAGTAAATCCGCTGAAATCAATCTCAAAAGCATGTTGTACTTTGATGTACTAAATGGACTGGCACGTCGAAGTTGGGCTCGAAATTCAGGCGCGCGATTTGCCACCGACCAGGCGATGCGATGTAACCCTGAACTTAAACTTACCACCCCTTACCTGGCTGATGAACAATTGATCGATAACATTATTAAATAATTGTTATTTTTGGCCCTTCAAACAAGCCTGAATTGAAGTTTTTAGCAAGATTCTGTTTTTGGTTAACCGGATGGAAAAAAGTTGGCCAATACCCTGACAACACGCCAAAGTCGGTGATGATTGCAGCGCCCCATACCAGTAATTGGGACTTCTTCTATGCCAGGGCGGCATTCTTCCTACTTGGTATTCCAGTAAAGACCACCATAAAGAAAGAAGCAATGTTTTTTCCCTTAAATCTAATATTAAAGTTTTTCGGGGTGATTCCGATTGACCGGAATAAAAAAGTCGCAGGCCTTTCCAGGAAAAGTAGTATGGTAGATGCCATGGTGCACTTATTTGATGAACGTGAGGAACTGGTGATCATGATCACACCTGAAGGAACCCGAAAGTACGTGCCCCGATGGAAAACAGGCTTTTATCACGTAGCCAAACGTGCCAATGTACCCATCGTTCTCGGTTATTTAGACTATAAGAAAAAGCACGCAGGCATTGGTCCGGTGATTTATCCCGGTGACGACATCGACCAGGATCTCGAAACCATAATGGGTTTTTACCGGGAAGTTACCGGGAAGTACCCTGATCAGGGGGTAAGATAGCTGAGTTTTGACTTCTACTAAGAATTAATTGGCTTATACTTTTAAATTCAGATGGGATTCACTATTTTGTACCGGTCAATTTTAGATTAATTAAGCCAAAATAACTTGAACCCTTTTGAAATGAAAAAGATTTATTTATCAACTTTAATTATTGCGCTCGGACTATTTTTGAGCACATCAAATTTGAACGCACAAACTTCCCAGGGAGCCATGAGAATAGGCGCTCAACTTGGCTACGGTTCAGGAATAGAATCGTTAGGTATTGGAGCGCGGTTCGATTATGCCATTACGGATGCGATATTACTGGCTCCCGATCTAATGTATTTTTTCGGAAAGAGCGAGGGTAGTGTGGACTTAAGCTGGTTCGATATCAATTTAAACGGTAATTACCTGTTTGAAACCAATAACCCTGATATCATACCCTACGTACTTGCAGGTATTAATATCGGAATTTTCAATACCAGTATTGATGATTTTGGGTTCGGTAGTTATGGTGCTTCCGGTACTAAGATTGGGTTGAACTTAGGAGGGGGTGCCGATTTTCTCGTAGGAACGTTGGTTGTATTCGGGGAAATGCGGTATGCAATAAGTAGCCTGGATCAATTCGTTATTCAGGGCGGGGTTAAATTCCCACTCAACTAGGTTAAATCATCTTTTCGGAAGTCTAAAATCATTTCTTCCTGGTGATTATAACAATATGTTTAGATTAAGTAGTTTAATCTAAACATATTGTTACTTATGAGAAAATCACCAATCGCACAACTATCCTGTAGCTTTATTTTAGTAAGTATTATGCTCAGTTCAACCCCCATATGGGCTCAATATGAGGGTGGGACATTTCGTATTGGAGGGCAGTTTGGATTAGGAACTGAAATTGAATCGTTTGGACTGGGTATCAGATCAGATTATGCTCTTAGTTCCAAGTTTTTACTGGCTCCGGACTTCATGTATTATTTTGGTGATGATCATTTTGGTATTGAAGTTAATTGGTTTGATATTAACTTGAATGCAAACTACATGATCCAAATAAACAACCCCGATGTTGTTCCCTATGTATTAGGGGGGCTGAATATCGCAAAGTCGTCTGTTAAATGTAATGCGGCTTCGGGTTCAATATGCGAAGATGTTAGTCATACGGAAATGGGGTTTAATTTAGGAGGCGGAGTTGATTATTTGCTAGCTGGTTCTTTGGCGTTGTTTGGGGAGCTCCGAGTAGTGATCAGTGGTGCGAATCAGTTGGTTCTGGCGGTAGGAATAAAGCTTCCGATAAATTAACGGGTCTGTTATAATATTTAATGCTGATTAAATTAACCTCACCTAAATAAAACCGTAATTCATTAATAACTAAATATTTAGTAAATTTAGTTAGTACCCGTGCTGGTGATCTGGTTGTTGCTTAAACAAACCGGAACCGGCACCCTGACGGTTGGTTTATCAATTCGTTAAAAATATTTTCATCTCCAACCAACCTTTTATATAAAGATGGCGTTCAGCCCACCGACAACCGCTGTGTATTAGTCTCTAAACTATTATTGTGTCAACAGATTCCAAACATCTGAGTACTCTGATAAGCCTTTGTAGAGAAGGATACAGGGAACATCAAGAGGAGTTGTATCTGATGTTTTACAATTATGCTATGAGTATTTGTTTAAGATATTCAAAGGATCGGGAGGAGGCAGTGGAAATAGTGAATGACGGTTTTGTTAAGCTATTCTCCAATTTGAAGCGGTATAAAGATCATACTTCCTTTAAAGCCTGGTTGAGACGTATTTTAATCAACACATCGATTGATTACTACCGTAGGAATGAGAAGCACTATAATAACGTGGCGATTTCATACGCCAAACACGAATACATTACAGAGGACGCTATCAGTAAAATTTCAGAACAGGAAATTATTGCTTTGATACAGGAGTTGCCACCGTCTTACAAGATAGTATTTAACCTATTTGTAATTGAAGGGTATAATCACCGGGAAATTTCAGATAAGCTGGGTATTAGTATTGGTACCTCAAAATCTAACCTGGCAATTGCCCGTAGCAAGCTAAAGAGAGAACTGCTCAAATTGAATAGTGAAAGTATTTTGGGCCATGGATGATAAAAGGTTTGACGATTTAATTAAGAAGAAAGCAGACGGATTCACCGATACCGGTCATGATGCACACGCGTTGACCGATCTCAGAAATCGGCTTTCCGGGCTTGCTAACAAAAGAAGTGGCTGGTCCCCGGGAAAAACTGCCTACGCGATAGGGGCAATGGTGCTGTTTACCCTGATTAATTTTGGCATTGTCTGGTATTTTAGTGAGGGTAGATATGTTACGCTAAATCATGAAATAGACCAACTGAAAGGCCAAAGTAATCGGGTAGTTGCCATGCAGGATGAATTGGCGACGCTAAGGTCAATTAAAACAGATACCGTCTATATCTATCGAAATCTGATTAGCAGTCAACAGTCGGCGGCATCCGGATTACCTAATTTAACCAGGGGCAACCGCGAAGAAACAATAAACCGTGCTGCTCAATTTACCCCCAGGGAGGATCAGTATTATGCACAGATGTCTGAAAATCAGCTTTTATCTGATGAGCTGAAATCATTTCTGTCTGAAAATAATTTACTTTTAAGTACCACCGATGGAGAACTGGTGTTGGTGGTAAATAATTCGCCGGTCAAACCTTTGTACACGTCAGCCTCTGATACACGCAATGCGCGAAAACCCGGCGCCCCCCGTTATCTTTCAGAAGTAGCCACCTATGAGGATTCACAGTTAGACCAAAAGCAGGTCGAAAAGAAAAAGATGCCAAAACAGATGTTGTGGGCACTGGAAAAGCACCAGCATCACGGGGTAGACTGGCAATTCGGGGTGGAAGGCATCTACCACAAGAGTAATTTTGACATAGGCGATGGGGATACAAACAGCGGCGTTGGACTTATGGCTGAGGCCATTTTCTCACCGACATGGCGCCTGGAAGCTGGAGTTAACTTTGGCGCCAGGTCCTATGGGATTAAAGAATCGGAAATACAGAGTTTACCGGCAGCGTTCTTCGATGACTACCCGGGTTATGACGGCGAACTGGGAGAGTTGGCTACCCTTGAATCCGATGTAGAGCTGGTAAAATTCCCTATCAACCTGAAATACTTCAGTATTCTTGATCATAATAAAAAATGGTATCTGAGCGCAGGGTTAACCCCTCAATGGGCCACCAGGCAGGAATTGGATTATAAATATGTACTGGATGTGGACAGCCCTCCCGTGGGAGATTCAGAGTATGTTTCTTTTGTTGGATCTAAGCAGGAGATAGAATCGTCTTATTATACAACTACCGTCAATTTAGGGGTTGGTACCGAAGTGTATCTCAACGAAAGATTAAGGTGGCAATTGGGTTTATTCTATCAAAAAGGGCTGTCTGAAGTGGGTGCCGAAAAGAGAAAGCTTACTAGCAGCTACGGAATAAAAACCTCCCTGTGGTTTAATAACCCATAAAATCAATTTCCAATTCTTTATTTCCAATTCACACGAATTACCTAATTTAATTGGTGATTTACTGATCCAAAATTGCATATTACACGGGAAATGCGGTTATGCCGTTTTCCAAATTGGAATTTAGATTGTTATTTGATAACTCGTAATTCGTAATTCGTAATTCGTAATTGTCAATGCCATACCCGGATTTTATTGGAATTGTTAAAAGCGCCTGGAGAGATTATGACCAGAGCCGAAAAATTAACAGTGTCAGGGACATCAGCGCCAATGTTTCCACTAATCATGTTTACCAGATAGAGTTCGATGGCCATCAGCCGGTAATCGCCAAACTTTCCTATTTTGGTTATTACGAACATTTTGTGGAAGACCATACCATTATCAACAGTCTGGCCAACAACTTACCATCACCTTACGAAAATTTATTGTCCCGCTCCCTGGTTAAGGGCAACAGTTTGTATATCTATCGCCACCACGACAGCTTGTTAGATGCCTGGGTGGTGTTCTACAGACCAATTGAAATCAGGAACAGGTTACCGAGAAGATTGGATGATCAACACATTGTAAGCCTGGGTGAACAATTTGCCAAGTTTCACAAAGCATGTTTTTCAATTCACAACACATTACCTGATTCTTCTAAAACGCTCAAAATAGATATCGAACATTTACTTAAAATTCTGGAAACCGACTTAGGGAAATACGAGCACCGCGGTCATAAGCAAGTCATTAAAGAAAACTGCCGGCGGTTTCTGGACAATTGCCAAACGCTGGATGTGGCGTCGCTGCCAGCACTTCCGGTGTTTCTAGACTGGAACATTGGTAATTTTTCAGTAACTGATGATCTAAAATTGTTTTCACGGTGGGATTATGACTGGTTTAGGGTGAGCAGCCGAATACTGGATTTTTACTTCTTCAGCAGGGTAGTTTCTAATGTGGGTGACCGCACCGTTTTCAGCTATAACATCAGCACCCTTTGGGAAGAGCGATTCTTAATGTTTCTTGAAAGTTACCACGCGAATTACCCTTTAACAGAGACAGAAATCAGGTTTTTGCCTGAAGCCTATCGATTTTTCATACTAAATTATGTAATTAAAGACGGCAGGTATTTCTTTCACGAAATATTTGCTACCAAACTTCAGATGGAGGCTTATGAATCTTATTTGCCCTCAATTGTCGACTTTCCCGTGGACCTGATTTTGGATAGACTAAAAATTTGATCTATGGAAAAAGTTAAGTTTTCAACGCTGGCTACCAATTATAAAGTGGTTTTTTTGGACTCCTATGGGGTATTAAAGAACCATGCTGGGTTAATTGACGGGGTTAGTGAAACGCTGGAGTTTCTGAGAGGGCAGGGCATAGTAACTAAGGTGCTAACCAATGATGCCAGTAGAAGCCGCCAGCAACAGGTCGACCTTTTTAAAAGACTCGGCCTAAATGGTCTCACGGTTAACGATATTATCACTTCAGGTACCCTGGCCCGACTATTTCTGGAGGACAAAAAAATCACGGGAAAAATTGGTTATTTGGGCACTGTGAATGCAGCGAACTACATTCTGCATATCGACAGAGATTCTGTGCCAATATCCGAAATCGATCTGGAGGACTGTGATGATATTTCTGCTTTCGTTTTTCTGGACGATGAAGGGTTTGATTGGAATGTAGACATCAATAAAACCATCAATCTATTACGGATGAAAAATATTCCGGTGGTAGTGGCCAATTCAGACAAACTATACCCGGTATCACCCAGGGATGTGGCTGTGGGTACCGGAGGGATTGCCAAGCTGGTTGAAAACATTCTAAATCGGAAATTCATTCACTTTGGTAAACCCGATTCCCAGATGTTTATGTTTGCCTACAATCAGATCTTAAAAGAAGGAGATTTCAGTAAACATGAGATTTTGATGGTGGGTGATACACTTACCACAGACATATTAGGAGGCAACAAATTCGGGTTAGATACCGCCCTGGTGCTCACCGGTAATACCATTGAGTCGTCTGTTGATACACTGGTAGCGGCTACCGGTATTTTGCCGGATTACATTTGCCGCAGTATAATGGACTAGATCAGCAGGTAGCCTCTCAATAAGCTGATAATCCGCTCTATTTACCGACGCTTCTGCCCTTGGCAGTTCTGGAACTGACTTTCAGGTCCTTGAATCTTTTCATATTTACTACCAGGTAAGTGGACGCACTTTGTGTGCTTATTTTATATTCTTCGCCGTCATACTGTACAGTGCCAGTACCGTTTTTCCAGTTTTTAGCCAACACCGTATAGGCATTTGATTTTTTTGGGTTTCTACCAAATACCAGGTACCTGTCCGTTCCTTTCTCAAAACTAACCCCCAGTCTTTGCTCATTTCCACTTACTACTACTCCCGGGGTATTTGGTGGAATAACAATTTGTTCTACCTGCCGGCCGTTTTTCATCTTGATTTCGCCTCGCAACACTTCAGTAATATTATTGTTGATTTCTCTGTAGAGCACTATAGGACCTGAGTTGAAAAATTGAACAGTTTTGAGTTGATCCTTGCTCAATCCGGACTCGTATTCTATATCCGCGGTAAAAGGAACTAATTGTAGCCCGCAGGAAGTAATAAATAGCATGAATGCTAGTATACTTGTGGTAGATAGTGTTTTCATAACAGATATCAATGTTTTATGCAACTAATACAAGTTTTATGCCAGTTCTGATATTCCGGCAGGACTATTGATAGGAATATGTTGTTTCAAATTTTTGGTTCTTTATGTACAATGCCAACCAAAAACAGAAATTGGCGTGTAATAACCTAAGTTATATCTAATCTCATGCATCGAAATTTATTTAGAATTAGTTTCCTGGTTTTAATTGCATTATCCAACTCGACACTGTGGGCACAGCTTCAAAAGCACAGCGCTTCAGATATTCAGTTGGATTTAAAGAAATTGAGTTCATTGGGATCTGTACTGTATGTAGCAGCCCATCCGGACGATGAAAACACCAGACTAATAGCATACCTGGCCAATGAGGCTTTGTTAAATACTGCCTACCTTTCAGTTACCAGGGGAGATGGTGGTCAGAATCTTATTGGTCCGGAAATTCAGGAAATGTTAGGGGTGATCAGAACCCAGGAGCTACTACAGGCCAGACGTATCGACGGAGGACAACAGTTTTTCACTCGTGCTAACGATTTTGGATACTCCAAGAACCCGGAAGAGACCCTGAGTATTTGGGACAAAGAGAAGATCCTTGCCGACGTTGTATGGGTAATTAGAAAATTTAAACCGGATGTGATCATTACCAGATTCCCAAGCGATGGCAGGGGCAGACATGGTCATCATACTGCATCTGCTATTCTGGCGGAAGAGGCTTTTGATGCTGCTGCAGATCCTGATCGCTATCCTGAGCAACTTCAATATGTAGCACCCTGGCAGACTCGTTCTTTGATGTTTAATACCACCTGGTGGTTCTCGGGCAGTCCGGAGAATTTTAATTCCGACGGAATGATCCCAATTGACGTTGGAAGGTACAACCCGCTTTTGGGTCAATCCTATACTGAGATGGCCGCGGAGAGCAGGAGCATGCATAAAAGTCAGGGTTTTGGGTCAACTGGTACCAGAGGAACCGAGATGGAATACCTTGAACATGTAAAAGGAGAACGATTGCCTCTGGATTATTTTGACAATCCTGTAAAAAATTGGCAATCAATCGGCGGGGGAGAAGCACTGGCAAGGATTTTAGCCCGGGCCAATCAAATATTTGATCCGGAGCATCCTTCCGATATAACCCCGGTACTGTTGGAAGCGCTGGACCAACTGGAAAGCCTGGAGGACCCTTATTGGAAAAGCGTTAAAGAAAAGCAGCTGACGGAATTGATTAAATCCGTATTGGGATTGTATCTGGAGGCTTCAACCAATACATCATCCGCCACTCCCGGAGAAAGTATAAAAGTCAGACTGGAAGCTACTAATCGATCTGAGGTGCCGGTGATAATTAACCAGGTTGGAATACCAGGGGTTGAACCTGAAGTAAGGGGTATGGAGCTGGGATCTAACCAAAAATTTGAACAGGAAGTAACTCTGGAGATCCCTCAGGATCAGGCGTATTCTCAACCTTATTGGCTGAAGTCGGCCGGTAATCTTGGAATGTATGAGGTTGACAACCAGCAATTGATTGGACAACCGGAAAACAAACCGGCGATAACGGTGCCAATTGAGTTAACTATTTCCGGTACCCCTCTTTCTTATGAAGTACCCTTGGTATACAAAAGAAATGATCCGGTGAAAGGGGAGGTAGTTCAGCCATTTCCTATTACTCCACCGGTGGCTATAAATTTTCAGGAGAAAGTTCAAACATTTGCTGACCAAGGACCCCGTTCACTGAGTATTCTGGTTAAAAGCGGAAGGTCGCAAGTTTATGGCAATCTAAAATTGGTGGTTCCTGATGGTTGGAAAGCTTTACCTGAACAGGTTTCCTTTGAACTTAGTCAAAAAGGAGAGGAGCAGCAAGTCGAATTCATAGTCTATCCGCCATCCAGCCCTGGTGAAGGTATAATAAGTGCGGTAGCGGAGGTGGGTGGTAAGTCGTACCGGATGGAAAGCGTAACCATACAATACGATCATATTCCAAATCAGCTGCTGCTGCCGGAGGCTTCAGTTAAGGTGGTAAAATTGGATATTACTACCGGCGGGCAGCGTATAGGATACGTTATGGGTGCTGGTGATGACATTCCAAACAGCCTGCGCCAGATTGGGTATACCGTGGATATTCTGGAGCCCGACGACTTAACCGTGATTAACCTGAAAGGTTATCATGCAGTTATCCTGGGGATTAGGGCATTGAATACTGTTCAAAGGTTGAAATTTAAAATGCCGGAACTGCTTTCTTATGTGGAGGAGGGTGGCACCCTGATTGTTCAATACAATACCAGTCATCGTTTAGTGACTAATGATTTCGCACCATATCCCATTAATCTCTCAAGGGACAGAGTTTCTGTGGAAGACGCCCCTGTAACATTGTTAGACCCCAACCACAGGTTACTAAACCATCCAAATAAAATTACCGCTGCCGACTTTGACGGATGGGTTCAGGAGCGCGGTTTGTATTTTCCGGACCAGTGGGACCAGCGTTATCAACCAATACTGTCTATAAATGACCCAGGCGAATCGCCAAAACAGGGAGGATTGCTGGTTACTAAATATGGGGAAGGTCATTATATTTACACGGGACTAAGCTGGTTTCGTGAATTGCCGGCTGGAGTACCCGGGGCGTATCGCCTTTTTGCTAATTTGGTTTCGCTGGGTCAACAGGAACCAGAGAATTAACCTATTCAAAATGATCCTACGCTGGATTTCCTATCTACCGCTCTCTGTTTTGTATGGGGTTGCCACACTCCTGTATTTTGTTACCTTTTATGTGGTTCGCTACAGATTCAGGGTGGTGAAAACTAATTTGCAGAATGCATTCCCCGGCCGCAGTGATAGTGAGATTAATAAAATAATGAAGGAGTTTTACAGAAACTTTAGCGATTTCATTATTGAAGCATTAAAGTCGCTAACAATCAGTGCAAAACAATTGAACAGCAGGGTCATTATTAAAGACCCGGAAGTTATAGAAAAGTATTTCAATAACGGTCAATCGGTATTGGTACTTACCAGCCATCAATTCAATTGGGAATGGCTGCTGTTGGCCAGCAGCATTAAGCTGTCAGCTCCTTTGAGCCCAGTTTATAAACAGTTGAATAACAAGTACTTTAATAATCTTATGTTAAAGGCACGATCAAGGTTTGGCAGCAAACCGATCGAGATGCAGCAAACACTGGTCGAGATTGTCAATAGAAAAGATAAGGTCAATGCCTTCGGCCTGGTAGCAGATCAAACACCCATGGTGGATGCTGACAAATACTGGAGTTCATTCTTAAACCAGGATACCGCTTTTTATGTTGGAACTGAACGGATTGCATACCTTACCCGTTATCCAGTGCTTTTTGTTGGTATGAAGAAAATAAAGAGAGGGCACTACCAGATAAAATTCGAAGAATTGGCAGAGCCTCCTTACAGTAAAAATGACCACTTCATACTGGATCGATACATCGCGAAAACAGAGGAATTAATTCAGGCCAGCCCGGCAGAGTGGTTATGGTCTCATAGAAGATGGAAATACCAGAAACCGTTTTATACGGATTAGTCGGAGTCCTGCTCGAGGTATTTAGCTAATTCTGAAACTGTTGGGTAGTCGAAATAGTCTGTGAGCTCTACTTTACTCGGCCATAGCGTATCAATCCTGTCGTGAATTTGTGTAAGTACTAAAGAGCTGGTACCCAATTCGAACAAATTGTCATTTGCAGTAATATCATCCGATAAGAACTCCTTGCAGATATCCAACAGGGTGATCTCAATTTCTGAGGTATTCTCCACATTTGTTTCAGAATTGTTGGATAGCATTGATTTAAGATGCGCTTCAACTTCGTTAAAGGCGCCATTGTGGTATTGATCCGCAAGTAGAAAACGCTGGATCTTGCCGCTGGTTGTCTTAGGTATCGTTTGTACAGGAAAAACCTTACTTACTTCCAACCCGGTATAGGCACTTAAATGGCCCCTTATGGCTTTGGTTAAAGGCACGAATTCTTCAAGATTTCCCCGAAACGCTACAAAAACTGCCGGTTCTTCCTGCAT
Organism: Cyclobacteriaceae bacterium; assembly: GCA_021604845.1. Taxonomy (GTDB): domain Bacteria; phylum Bacteroidota; class Bacteroidia; order Cytophagales; family Cyclobacteriaceae; genus SZUA-3. The sequence goes on along the minus strand of BQJT01000029.1, from coordinate 1,499 downwards.
TTTTTGGCCATCGAACACCCCGGTTACTGCAGTTTTACCTATTTCCAGTTCATCCATCTGGTCCAGCAATTGTTCCAGATCATGAGGATATAAATTTTGTCCGTTGAGAAAAATAATATCTTTACTGCGGCCGGTAAGTACCAATGAACCCTGATGGATAAAGGCAAGATCACCGGTGTCAAGCCAATTGTCCTTTATAATCTCTTTGGTGGTTTCAGGGTCCAGATAATAACCTTTAGTTACGTTTTTACCGGAGATTTTTAGCCTCCCTATGGTTTGTTCCGGTAATTCGTTGTCATGAAAGTCAACGATTTTATAGGAACAGTAGGGTACAGGCCGTCCAAGTTTGACCAGTTTCATGTTGTTTCCGTCCTCCTCGCTGATTCTCACCGGCTGACCGATATCCAGGCGGCTTCTATCAATGGAAATTGTTTCAAGCGGAGCGCCAGGTTGCGGAAAGCTTACCGCCAAAGATGCTTCCGCCAGCCCATATACGGGAAACATGCTATTTTGTGGTAAACCGTAACTCTTGAGAGCATCTGTAAATTCCTCACATAAGGAGGCAGAAATGGGCTCCGCGCCGTTTAGGATAAGTCTTACGGCGCTCAGATTCCAATCTATGTGCTGGTCAGGGTTAAAATATTTAAGAAAATGTTTATATCCGAAGTTTGGCGAACAGGTTATGGTTACCTGATGTTCCGAGGATTTTTGCATCCACAACATAGGCCGTCTGACAAACAATTCAGTAGGCATCAGGATCTGATTGGCAGCGGATGCCAGCGGTACCAGGTGAAATCCGACCAGGCCCAGGTCATGGGTTAAGGGCATCCAGCCGAAAGTTTTATCTTCCGATGTAAAATTAGAGCCCTCGGTAATTGACTGAATATTACTAATTAGATTTTCATGCGTCAGCATCACCCCTTTAGGTTCTCCGGTTGACCCTGAAGAGAATTGTATGAAAGCAAGATCATCGGGACCTGGGTGGTGTGGTTCTCCTATTTCACTGCTATCTGTAATTTCCTCGATCAAAAAAGATTTATCGGTGATCCTGTTCACAAGATGTTCCGACTCCGTACGGTTTTTAACATAATCCAGCAACCTTGAAAGCTCGTGTTTACTGGTATATATTTGTGGGTTTCGCAACTTTTCAAATACCCGAACAATCTTCTGGCTATGATTGTCACTAATTCCCGTTGATAAAGGAACAGGAATAATACCCCCAAGAATACATGCCCAATAAGCCTCAATAAAATGTTCATTCTTGTTTATCAGAATAAGCATCTCCTGGTTCGCACTAACTCCTTGTTTTTGGAAGTACCCAAGTAATATTAGTGCCCTGGATTTCAGGTCTTTATAACTAATAAACGATTCTTTAGTTTCGCCTACAACATAGGTGATTCCGTTTGACGACCTGGCCCCGGCTTCCAATAGATCTGGTAAAGACAATTTAGTCATAACTTTATCTGGCAACTACTTTCATATAGATGGGATATTTATTG
>BQJT01000028.1 GCA_021604845.1 Cyclobacteriaceae bacterium | reverse complement strand
CTAAATACGCTATAATAGTAGCCGGTGGCAGTGGACAACGTATGGGTTCAAAGATCCCCAAACAGTTTCTGGCAATGAAAGGCAGGCCTATTCTGATGTATACCATCGAGGTCTTTCACCGCTACTCACCAGATATGCCGTTGATTCTGGTTCTTCCCGAACCACATATGAAAACCTGGGAGCAATTATGTGATCGTTATAAGTTTAATCTGCCAGTCTCACTCTGTGAAGGCGGTGCCAGCAGATTCCAGTCAGTAAAAAAGGGTCTGGGTAGTATTGAAGGAGAAGACGGCCTGGTAGCAATCCACGATGGAGTAAGGCCCCTTGTCAATTCTGAAATAATCGAGCGCTCATTTAACTCCGCCAAAAAGCACCATTCAGGAGTGGCAGCCATTCCGCTTAAAGATTCAATTCGTGAAGTCCATACCGAAGGTTCCAGGGCCGTCGATCGCAATGACTACAGGATAGTGCAAACTCCTCAAACTTTTGATCTTAAACTTATCAAAAAAGCCTATAGCACCGGCGAACGGAATTCCTATACTGACGATGCCAGTGTTTGGGAAGCTGCCGGACATGCGGTTCACTTGATAAGCGGATCCGAAAATAACCTTAAAATAACCACGATTCAGGATCTGGTGGTTGCAGAATTGTTAATGAAACTGAAATGATCGGGTGACCCCAGGATGAATTTGTCAATATTCATCCTCGTTAAAGAAGAAATCTTCCTTGGTTGGATAGTCCGGCCAAATCTCTTCTATATTTTCATATGGCTGACCATCGTCCTCCAACTCCTGTAAGTTCTCCACTACCTCTAGCGGTGTTCCTGTCCTGATCGAATAATCTATTAACTCATCCTTTGTAGCAGGCCAGGGAGCATCCTCAAGATATGAAGCCAATTCTAATGTCCAATACATGCTTTTAGCAAATTTTTAATACCAGTTAATACTGCCCCAATTTTTGCTGCAAAAATATAATTTAAACCAACAAAACAAATACAATTGGGAATTTAATTAAACAATATCTACTTCGTTTAGTTTAACTTTCTAATTCCCGCAAGGTCTGAAAAGTTCATTTCCATGGAACCCTTTGTTATTGGATGCTATTTTCGTGAAATAAAATTGGTATTCGATTTATTAATTTTATAACCTATATACGTGAATTTATAACGTGCGTTTGATATAAGTTTTATTTTTTTAGTTCACTGAGAACGTATTTGGTGTTGTTTTAGCCACAATGAGTCTGCAAACTGCTGATAATCATAATAATCAGGCTCCAAAGTGGAAAGCATCCGCGACAGATCGGGTTGCCCTGCATCTACCCAGCAGGTATACCAAAAATTTCCCACCGCCCGGATTGCAGCGCGAAACTTTCTTTCAACCTGTTTATCTAACATCTGGTGATATGCCCTGCAAAACGACATACTGTATACTTTTCTAAACCTGTTTAACCGTACTTCGAAGCTGTATTTTTGGTCGCTTGGGAAATTTTTGGTCAACTCATACTCTGATACCAGCACACTGTCCACTGCATTATGAGAACTAAGCACTATGCCCCATAGTGTCTGGTACCAGTTATGCTGGTATTCTGCCCCTCCTACCCAAAGGTCGAATTCAGTGATTAATAATTCAGGAATGCGGGTTTCCCAAAAACCGTGAATACCATGTTGACCGGTAAATTGACCATTGTAGTTTGAGGTAGTATGTAGTGGAACATGCGCATCAGCCAGGTAATGACCACCATCGGCAGATAGTCGTAGGATATTTCTCAAATCTCCCTTTCTGAATGCCTCTGTTAACCGGAATTTCAAAAGGTACAGGTTCCAGGGTAAAACTCCATGATCCTGTATGCTGTCAGCGGGGAACATGCTCAAAAACGTCTCCCATTGCCTGGGAACGGCCGTTCCATAGTAATCCAGATCAATATAGTGCCGGGGTCCCTCATCTGGTAAAACATACCTCCGATGGTCCGCGGCTACCGCCTGCTCTGAGATATAATGTATGTGGTATTTGTAAAATTTCAACATTTCCGGCGGCAGGGTAAATACTGCATAGCGATTAATCAATTTGTGAGGAGCAAATCCCCAAAGACCCGATTCATAGGATACCGGTGACAAATCCAACCAAACCGTTAAAAATATGATAATTGACACCCCCGACATTCAGTAGAATAATTTCCCGGATAAAAATTAGCTTACCACAATTTCAATTACATACTTTGTGAATAATATTTTTAATACTACATTTGCAGTCCCAAACTTTTTAATGAGAACATGGCAAATCATAAGTCAGCTTTGAAACGAATACGCTCCAGCGAGACAAAAAGATTAAAGAATCGCTATCAGGCTAAAACTACGCGTACGCATATTAAGAAGCTAAGAAATACTACCGACAAGAAGGAAGCGGAAGAATTATTGAAAACAGTTTCTTCCATGATTGACAAATTGGCCAAGAACAATGTAATACATAAGAATAAGGCCGCAAACAACAAGTCAAAATTAACTATATTCGTTAATCAGCTCTAGTCGGAAACAAGGTACAATCAACCAAACCGGGCCTTGCCAAAAAATTTGGCAAGGCCTTTTTTTTCGATACCCGCCAATGGTACATTAGCTAAAAGTACCGGATTGAAATACTCAAAACTTCCTATTTCCCAGTGGGCAAAAGACGACCGCCCCAGGGAAAAATTAATAAAGATTGGCGTTGGTAATCTTAGTGATGCGGAATTGGTAGCCACGCTAATTGGATCTGGCAACGGACAACATAACGCACTAGACCTGGCCAGGCAGATTTTAATGTCAGTCAATCATAGTCTTGACCAGCTTGGGTCCCTGGAGTACCAGGATCTGATCCGGTTTCCTGGTATTGGTGATGCCAAAGCCATTGTCTTGTTAAGTGCAATGGAGTTGGGTAGAAGAAGGAGCAGTTGTGTACCCACTACACGATTTAAAATAAGTGGTTCTCAACAGGTTTACAAATTGATGCAACCTAAACTTCTTGACAAAAAAATGGAGATGTTCTGGGTAGTATATCTGAACCGTGCACACATGGTAATAAATTCACAACAAATCAGTCAGGGTGGGGTTTCCGGGACACTGGTTGATCCGAGGTTGATCTTCAAACATGCCCTTAACCATCTGGCCAGTGCAATCATTTTAGTTCACAACCATCCTTCTGGCCAGCTTAGCCCAAGTCAGGCAGACATTGGTTTAACCAAAAAATTATTAAATGCTGGAAAGCTAATGGAAATTCCCGTACTGGATCATCTTATTTTCACCAATTCAGGGTATTTTAGCTTCGCTGACGAAGGGCTGTTATAATGAACTCTAAAAGAACTCTGAAAATAATAGGAGGGGCAGTAATTGCCCTAATACTGGGTTACTCCTTTATGCCTGCAGCCTGGATCTCCTATGAAGAACGGATTACTGCACATCGGGAGGAAGTAAATGATTTTATGAAAAATGACCAGGATTCGCCGCTGTCTGATTCAGTTAAGGAAGATTTTCAGTCATTGAATTTTTTTACCATAAATCCGGACTATAAGGTAAAGGCAGCCCTCGAGATGCTTCCGGATAGCCCAGTATTAAGCATGGCCACCAGTGACGGTAAAACCCGTAAGTATACCAGATTTGCATATGCTCATTTCGAATTGAACGGACAACAGAACAGGCTAACCTTGTTAAAACCTTTAGAAACTAATACCGGCCAGGACCTGTTTCTACCCTTTGGTGATCCCACCAACGGTGATGAAAGCTACGGAGGAGGAAGATACCTGGATCTGGAGTCAAGCGGAGAAAAGTACATTACCATAGACTTTAACCTGGCTTACAACCCATATTGCGTATACAGTGCGGAGTACAGTTGTCCACTGCCCCCAGCTGAGAATCAGCTAGCCGTATCAGTCCGGGCTGGCGAGAAGAACTTTATGGAGATTAATTGAACCCCGATCCGAAGAGGTATTTTGATATAATTGCTTAATTTTACCGGCTTTAATCTAGGCAACACTAGTATTCATGAGAATTTCCATCAACTGGCTTAAGCAATACATTGAACTCGATGAACCGGTAAATCAAATAGCTGAGCTATTAACTATGTCCGGGCTGGAGGTTGAAGGAGTAGAAAAATTCGAAGAAGTAACCGGCAGTCTGTCAGGCTTGGTTTTAGGAGTAGTAGTTGATTGCCAGAAACATCCGGAAGCCGATCGACTTAGTCTTGCAAAAGTGGACATCGGTAACAGTGCACCACTTTCCATAGTTTGCGGTGCTCCAAATGTTGCCAGGGGACAAACAGTAGTGGTTGCACCAGTTGGAAGCACAATTTTCCCTACCAAAGGCGACCCCTTCAAAATCAAAAAAGCAAAGATTCGTGGTGTTACTTCTGATGGGATGATATGCGCTGAGGACGAAATAGGTGTTGGCGTTGAACATGACGGCATAATGGTATTGGACACCAATTTGCCTCCTGGTACCGCTGCAAATGAGTATTTCAGGACCACCACCGATCATATTTTGGAAATTGGCCTAACTCCCAATCGCAGCGACGCTATATCGCATATTGGAGTTGCCCGGGATTTAAAGGCGCTACTGGACAGGCCCATAAACTGGCCAATTACTGAAGCTCCGGAATCGGGATCGGTTAATCCAATTAAGGTGGAGGTAGAAAATTACCAGGCCTGCCCAAGATATTCCGGTCTTACCATAGAAAATATTGTAGTTGGAGACTCTCCGGATTGGCTACAAAGCCGATTAAGATCCATCGGATTAACCCCTATAAACAACATTGTAGATATTACCAACTTTGTAATGCATGAAATGGGACAACCCATGCATGCTTTCGACCTCAAAGCCATAAAGAAAAATACCGTAGTGGTCAAAACACTGGCTGAAGGAACCCCATTTATTACCCTTGATGAGAAGGAAAGAAAGCTTAAGCATTTCGATTTAATGATTTGTGACGGGGAACAAAACGGGATGTGTATTGCAGGCGTATTTGGTGGTATTAAATCTGGAGTTACCAGCTCAACCAGTGGTATATTTCTTGAGAGTGCTTGTTTCAGCGCCGATTATGTGAGAAAAACCGCTCAACACCATGGTTTGAAAACCGATGCTTCTTTCCGTTTTGAACGAGGAACAGATCCCAACCTAACGGTAACTGCTCTGTTTCGCGCCGCCTCTCTGATAAAGGAGTTGACCGGAGGAACGGTTCGGGGTGAGTTGGTTGATATCTATCCCGAGGAGATCAAACCTTTGAAGATTCAGTTAACCTTTGCGAATATCGACCGGTTGGTTGGTCAGAAAATTCCGGAGGTTCGTTTAAAACGAATACTTACCGACCTCGATTTTGTGATTGAAAATGAACAACCAACGGGGTTTGAGGTTTTGGTACCCAGCTATCGTACGGATGTCACCAGGGAAGCAGACGTTATCGAAGAAATTCTGCGAATATACGGTTATAACAATATTGAACTGGATGAAAACTATGGTACCGGGTATCTGGCAGATTTTCCTTTAGTAGATCCGGACCGGACCAGATTCGGTTTGGCCAAAATGTTAGCATCACTGGGATTCTTTGAAATTTATACGAATTCATTGACCAAGCCTGAATACAGCATAGATAATCCGGCATTCGATGGAGAACAAAGTGTTCTAATAATTAATAAACTAAGTGAGGACCTTGGTGTACTGAGGCAGACCCTGCTGTTTACCGGATTGGAATCAGTGGCACATAACATAAATCATCGACAAACAAACCTCAGGTTGCTTGAGTTTGGTAAGACTTATCAGGTGATTGATCCAAAAGCAACTGGCTTAGAGAAATATCAGGAGCAGCAGCATCTGGCCTTGTTTATGACTGGTAACAACCAGGATGACAGCTGGCTGGATAAAACCAGACCCTTACAATTCCATGATCTTTCTTTAGTAATTAGGAAAATTTTGGAAAAATTCAATATTAGTGCTTATAATAGTAGGGTGATACAAGACGGAGTTTTTGAATTCGGATTGTCAATCACAGTTTCGGATAAATCTCTCGCCCGGTTTGGTAAATTAACACCGAAAGTTTGCGCACAAACAGATGTAAAGCAAACTGTGTTTTATGCTGAGGTGAATTGGGATTTGTTGGTTAACAAACCTAATGATGACATTGTGTTTAGGGAAGTTTCCAAATATCCGGAAGTGCGCAGGGATTTGTCACTGGTCTTGGATAAACATATCTCATTCAACGAGATTGAAATGTTAGCAAGGTCTACCGAACGGCAATTACTTAGACGGATCAATGTCTTTGATGTGTACGAAGGAGATAAGATAGGAAAAGATAAAAAAGCTTACGCTTTGAGTTTTGTTCTTCAGGATAAAAACAGAACTTTAACTGATCGAATTATCGACAAATGCATGTCCAGGTTAATGCGCATTTTTGAGCAGGATCTGGGTGCTTTTATCAGAACATAACATGGAAAAAGAGCAACTAATCAAGGAACTCACCTTACTGGAGAGAAAGATCAAATTGTTTATCAATGAGCATCATTCTATTCGGGAAGAAATCAGGATTCTCAAGACAGAAAACGGCAATTTACGGAGTAGTTTAAACAGAAAGGAACAGAAAATCAGTGACTTTCAAAATCAAAATAAAATTAGTACTATTGTAGACAACATTGCTACAGGAGGTGACGATGCTGCTGAGCTCAAACAATACATCAACGAATACATAAGGGAAATAGACAAATGCATTGCTCAACTGAGCGCGTAATACGATAATTACATGGAGGAACTTTCAGTCAGAATTAAAATTGCGGATCGTGAATACCCCATGAAAGTGAGTTTGGAAGATGAGGCCCAGGTACGACAAGCCGGGAAGTTGATCAATGATAAAATAAAGAATTACCGTGACCAATTTGGAATTGACGACAAACAGGATTTGTTGGCCATGGTTGCATTTGATTGCCTGATGGAACAAATGTTGTCTACTGTCCCCGACAACAGTATTGATGAGAGTGTAGTTAACAAAGTAAATTATCTCAAACATATCCTTTCGGAAATAAAGTAATACATCCGTTTTTTACACCATTTAGTTTAAAGTTCGTCCGCTCCTACCTCTGCAATGGAATATAGTTTAACCTAAATTCTAATAGAATATGGAGCTCCCTGTATTGATGTCCCTGGTCGCCCTGGCCGGATTAATTGTTGGTGTGATTGCAGCAAAATTTCTGTTTAGAAAAAATGCTAAGCGGCATGAGGAAGAGTCGAAAAGCAAGGCAGAATTGATCCTAAGTGAGGCAAAAAGCAAAGCGGAAAGCCTGAAAAAGGAAAAGCTTTTGCAAGCCAAGGAGCAGTTCCTAAAACTGAAGGGTGAGTTCGATACCGAGGTAAACCGCAAGAAGAACCAATTAATCAATAACGAGCGTAAGCTTAAACAACGAGAACAAAATCAATCCAAAATCCAGGAAGAGATCAAGCGGAAAGAGGCTGAACTGGACAGCATGAAAGAAAGCCTGGAATCCCAGATTGCCAGCGTTGGCCGGAAGAAACAGGAGCTGGACCAGAAGATCGCTCAGCAGGTAAGTCGTCTTGAGAAAGTGGCCAACATCACTGCCGACGAAGCGCGTACCCAATTGATCGACACGCTTAAAGAAGAAGCGCAAACCGAAGCCTCGTCCTATATTAAGGACATTATGGATGAAGCCAAGTTATCTGCCACCAAAGAAGCGAAGAAAGTGGTAATTGAGACCATTCAGCGTACCGCCACTGAACATGCCATTGAGAACTGTGTTTCCGTTTTCAATATTGAAAGCGATGATATAAAAGGAAAAATTATTGGCCGGGAAGGGCGTAACATTCGTACACTGGAATCGGCCACCGGTGTTGAAATAATTGTTGATGACACTCCCGAAGCAATCATCATTTCGGGGTTTGATCCTGTTCGCCGTGAGGTTGCCAGACTTTCATTGCATCGATTGGTCTCCGACGGACGTATACATCCGGCAAGAATTGAGGAGGTAGTATCAAAGACCACCAAAAACATTGAAGAAGAGATTGTAGAGTTGGGTGAGCGGGCAGTAATCGACCTGGGAGTTCATGGTTTACATCCTGAGTTAATTAAACTGGTTGGAAGAATGCGCTTTCGGTCAAGTTATGGACAAAACCTGCTGCATCACTCCAAAGAGGTTGCACGCCTGGCCGCTACCATGGCTGCAGAACTAGGGCTTAATCCAAAGCTAGCCAAGAGAGCGGGATTACTTCATGATATAGGTAAAGTATGGCATGAAGAGCCTGAACTGCCTCATGCCATTCTGGGGATGGAGCTAGCTCAAAAGTTCAAGGAAAACCCGGAGGTTTGCAATGCCATAGGAGCTCACCATGATGAGATAGAGATGAACTCCATGATCTCACCTATTGTGCAGACTTGTGATGCCATATCTGGATCCAGGCCAGGGGCGAGACGAGAAATTATGGAATCTTATCTTAAGAGATTGAAGGATCTGGAGGGACTGGCCCTGGAGTTTCAGGGTGTAAACAAATGTTATGCTATGCAGGCTGGCCGGGAATTGAGGGTAATGGTGGATGCAGAAAACGTAACTGATCAACAGGCAGGTATGCTGAGCTATGAAATCAGCCAAAAAATCGAGAAAGATCTTCAATATCCCGGACAAATTAAGGTAACTGTTATCAGAGAAATGAGAGCGGTGAACTTTGCAAAATAATTACGCTAAAGCAAGAGCATAGAGCAACAGCATACAGTGTATTTGCAAAAGTGTAGAGCCTGCCTGGATACACTTGAACTATGTGTAAGCAGCCTGAGGCATAGGTTTGGTTTTGTTATTTGTGTCGGCGTTAGATATTCTGCCTACGCCAATGTGCTGAAAACCTGTAGGCTCAAAACTGTTGCCCTTGCTAGCGATTAACTACTAATCGCCTTAAACATCGTTTCCCCAATATCAGCTGGAGACTCCACTACCAGTATTCCACAATCCTTCATAATTTTCATCTTCGCTGCTGCTGTATCATCGGCGCCGCCAATAATGGCACCGGCATGCCCCATTCTTCTTCCGGGAGGAGCAGTTTGACCTGCAATAAATCCAACCACTGGTTTGGTTCCGTTTTCCTTAATCCAGTATGAAGCTTCTGATTCCATACTCCCTCCAATCTCTCCGATCATAATGATACCTTCTGTTTCCGGATCCTCCATCAATAGCTTGACGGCATCCTTGGTGGTGGTTCCGATAATTGGATCACCGCCAATACCAATACAGGTAGATTGTCCTAAACCAGCCTTGGTAATCTGATCCACAGCTTCATAGGTAAGCGTTCCTGATCGGGACACGATACCAATTGTACCTTTCTTATGAATGAAGCCTGGCATGATACCTACCTTGGCTTCATCCGGGGTAATAATTCCCGGGCAATTGGGGCCAACCAAAGTGACATCCCGATTGGTAATATAATCCTTGGCTTTGATCATATCCCTGGTGGGTATTCCTTCGGTAATAGCTACTATTACCTTGATGCCAGCCTCGGCAGCCTCCATAATAGCATCTGCAGCGAAGGCAGGAGGAACAAAAATGACAGATACATCAGCTCCTGTTTTGGAAACTGCATCAGCTACTGTATTGAATACTGGTTTATCCAGATGTGTCTTTCCACCTTTACCCGGAGTAACACCGCCAACGACATTTGTTCCATACTCAATCATCTGCTCGGCATGGAAAGTTCCTTCAGATCCGGTGAAGCCCTGAACGATCACTTTTGAATTTTTATTTACAAGTACACTCACAGTGGTTACTTTAGAATTTTCACAAAAATAGTACAAAAGGGGGCTTTACCAAACAGATTATTGATAACCATTTTAATTCAGAGAAAAAAAAAGCCCGGGTGAGGTAGTATTACATAAAATACTTATGTATAATTATCTTATGTATAAAAACGATTGGCTTAAAGGATCGCTTAAAACCATAATATTAAAACTACTGTCAGAACATCCCAGAATGTATGGCTATGAGATAACCAGAATGGTTGAACAGCAAACAGAAAACAATATTAAGTTGACTGAGGGTGCTTTGTATCCTGCACTGCATAAATTGGAATCGCAGGGACTGCTTGTTTCGCAGAAGGTAAATGTCGGCAAAAGAATCAGAAAGTATTACTCGCTTACCCCGCAGGGGCAAACAGCCGCTTTACAGCATATTGAAGAATATTTTAGTTTCGTTCGCACCATGCTGGTACTACTTTCAAACAAGAAACCCCCTTCGTCTAATCCTTAACCTATGGTGCCCATCGCTGACACCACACTTCATTATTAAATCATAAAGGATCAAACTCCGTCGATGCTTAATGCAATTAAAGATTCCTGACCTTAGGTAAATTTCTTGTCAATTTACCAATCCTTCACTGACTTGTTTTCGTATATCTTAATAAGCGTTAGTATAATAACTTTATAATAACGACCGGATTGTGATGAGCCGGTTGTTAAAAACTTCAGCTACCGAATTAAACTTTTTCGGTGGCTGAGGTTTTTTATACGTCGGTTCGGAACAACTAATTGCCTATTAGGTGTTATGTAAATAAGTTAGACAGTTTTGGATGTTAATTGATGAAATCGACAACTCACAATAAAAATTACATCAGGATTCGCTCTGGCAATCGCTCGCTGATGTCTTTCCTGCGTTCTGGTAAAACCGAGGAAGGAATCGTGACAGTGGGCAAAGTACTGGAGCGATTGAAATACCTGATGGACCAGGGTAAAACTCCTGTTTCCAGGTAGTTCTAAAGCAAGGCCACCCGCATCAAATACATATCAGCAGTGATATACAAATACCTATTGCTATTACCAAAAGCACAATTGGAGGTTGCCTGTCCGGTTTGTATGGTTCCCAAATGATCTCCTTCCGGGTTAAAGATCCATACCCCGCCGGGTCCGGTTGCGAAAATAGTACCGGAAGAATGAACTTTTAACCCATCCGGAAGCCCCTTGGCTTTACCCACAGACGATGTTGCGTCATAAAATACCCGGCCCTGGTCAATTTTTCCATCCTCAGAAATATGGTATTCCATCCAAATCGCCTTTTCGGGATCTGAATTGGCCACATATAACCTGGTCTCGTCGACAGAAAGTGCAATTCCATTGGGCCTGGTCATTTTATCTGTTAGTAAATGTAGTTGCCCATCCGAATCAAGTTTGTAAACCCCTTGAAAATCCAGCTCTTTTAATGGATCGTCCACATTATGTTCAAGACCGTATGGAGGGTCCGTAAAGTACAGGTCACCGGTACTACTAAATGTGGCATCGTTAGGACTGTTAAGCGCTTTCCCCTGAAAATTATCGATAATAGTGGTATAATCCGGCTGCGGGTTATCTAACGGTGCATTCATTGCAGCCAGTCTTCGATCTCCATGCTGACACAATACCAACTTACCTTCAGGGCTTAACAACAATCCATTAGACCCTACTTCCCCACCCCGTTCAGCCTCACCGGTATACCCCGAGGGAGTCAGATAGACTTGCTTACCCTGTTCTTCACTCCATGAATAGATGGTATTGGGAGGAATATCTGAAAATATCAATTTATCCTCCTGCTCCAGCCAAAGGGGGCCTTCGGTCCAATCAAAGCCTTCGGCCAGTATTTCTACCGCTGCCTCAGCATGGATGATCTCATCCAGTAGTGGGTTTAAACGATTAATGGACGGACCAGTTTCCTGGATAACCTCAACAACCTGTTGTTCCTCTTCGGTTTGTTTGGGCTGGCAACCAAGTAACACTATTAGCAGGCAAGGGTAACTTAAGTATTTCATGTAAGACTTTTTGCTTACAATATAGGAATTAGATTTAAAACTGAATGCGATAGCTGAGGACAGGTATTAAGCCAATTTGCGTCTCATAGCCAACCGTCTGACTTTCGGGTATATAATAGTCATGCAGTATATTGCCCCTGTTGGTAAGATTTTGGATATCCAGTCGCCATTCACTGGTCCTGTTGGGCTTATTTTTTCTATAACTCAGTTGCAGGTCCAGTCGATAGTAGTTTGGATACCTTTTTGTATAAACATCTTTCAGCAAGCGCACGTCATCTCCCTGATCGATTGAAGCAGGTATGTCTATAGGGGTATACCTGCGATTCCCCGCCAAGGCTGATCGAAAATTAATTCCTATTACATTATTTCTACCGTTCCTACCCACATGGAACTCCTTGCCAGCTAAAGCTGTATTATTGAAATTTCCGTTTAGACGTGAATCTCTTTCGATACCATCACTTCCTTTATACTTCGCTTCGTAAACTGACCCGGTAAGTAACACGAAATAATCTTTAGTAAATCGCTTTTCCAGGGTCATTTCTATTCCATAATTTCTTCCTGTACCCCGGTTTACCAAAGGCAGTGAAGTGTAGCCATCCTGAAACAATATAGATGCATATGCAGGAGCCAACGGGATGTCTTCTCCCCTGGTATCTTCAACTACTGGAATATCGTAAAGGTCCTGATAGTATGTTTCCAGCCTCAATGACCAGTCAGTTGATAACTGACGTTGATAACTCAGCACATAATGTCTGGCTTTGGTCAGTTTCAGGCTTTTATTTAACTGTTCGGTAGAGCCATCCGGGTTTACAAACCGGCCTAAATAATACTCCAGGGATTCAATTTTACTATGGTCCCCAAAACCAAATGATAATACCTGGTTGTGCTTAAACATCCAGCTGACTCCAGCTCGGGGCTCTATCGAAGTTTCCTGGTTAAAATTAAAATGTAAAAGATGAACCCCTCCGATAAGCGAGAGACGGTCATTCAACTGATACTTGTAGGTCCCATATCCCTGCCAGCTACCGGAACTGCCGGAGTCCTGAAACCTCTTCAGTTCTTTATAGGGCTCGTCGTTGAAGGTATTGGTGTTTGTTTCCTGAAAATTAAACGACAACCCGGAGTAAATGGCTCCAACCTCCAGCATCTGACGGGAATTAACTTTTTTGTTGACAGTAGTCCCGAACCTCACATAAGATTTGGTGAACTCTGCATTGTCATAGTCGATATTAGGTGCTACATTTTCATATTCAAAACGGTCTTCTAGTTGAGTTCCCGACCAGGACACGATCGATTTAATATAGGTTTTTGGGTTAATTTGATATTCATGCGACAGCCCTACCACTCCCATATTATAAGTCTCCCGGTCGATGAACTCCCCTTCCCGGTCTTCTTCGAAAGCACTGAGACCTCCTAATCCGAATAGTGAAAATGTGCCCGCTTTCCTGGTTGGGAATTGTAATTTAAAACTCAGGTCCTGGAAAATATTGGTTTCATCAGATGCATCATCATCCAGCAATCCCAGGCTGGTCAGAATGCCCAGCGTGCTATAACGGTAGTTGAACAAATAAGACCCTCCGTCAGACCCTTTTTTAAATGGGCCTTCTGAAGCGACATCCAGGCCCAGAAATCCCGCCTGTAGTGTGTACTCTCTTTGTTGATTGTTCCCTTTTCGCAGGTGGATATCGAACACTCCGCTAAAGGCGTTGCCGTACTCAGCAGGAAAAGCCCCGGTAAGGAAGTCTGACCGGTCAATTACCTGCGTGCTAAACATACTGATCCCGCCGGTCGCGGCTCCTTCTGATGAAAAGTGATTGGGGCTGGGGATTTCAACACCCTCCAGTTTCCAGAGTAATCCTCTTGATGAATTGCCCCGAATGATGATCTCATTGGTCCCGTCATCACCCTGTACAACCCCTGCGTAAGCCGCAACCAGTCTGGCAGGGTCTCCAACACTCGCTGCATATCTCCTGGTTTCCTCCTCTGTAAAGCTGCGGCCACTCACCACCGCAAGTTCGTTTAGTGGTTTGTCGATAGTGGTCATTGAATTTATCACAACTTCATCCATTTGAGTTATGGATTCATTGATCCTCAATTCGAGTACTGTTTCCTTTCCTGTGCTGACCAGCACATTGGGCAAATCTTTGCTTAAATATCCTACGGACTGGATTCTGATATCGTGTCTTCCCACCGGGACCTTCTCAATTCTGAATTTTCCCTCGCTGTCAGTTACAGCACCTAACAACGGATCGGTATTCAACACCACCACGGTAACCCCAAATACCGGAGATTTCGAATCGGTATCTATCACCCTGCCGCGGACTGTTTGCCACATATCGGTCCTTCTCAGGATGATGCGATCTTCAAATACCTGATATTCCACTGGAAAACCCGCCAGAACCTGTTTCAAGACACTTTCGACCGATTGCTGACTAACGTTGAGCGCTACTTTTTCATCAACAGGTATTTTATTGCTTGAATAAGAAAAAGTTACCCCGGCAGATTTTCCAATGCCGTCCAACACCTCCTCCAATGATGCATCAGGCAAATTCAAACTGACTAACTTTTCCAGGTGACGTTGCTGCGAATAAGAGACTAACAGTGACAGCTGCAGTATAGAAAATAGGAATAACTTCATACCAATATTCATTTAGTTGCCTGTTAGTTTACATCCATCGCCCTCCAGGAGGTAACTGCCATTGTTCAAGGTATAATCGAGATCAAGGGTCATGGCAAGTACTTCCAAAACCTCAACGATGGTTGGGTCCTCAAAATCTCCGGTAAATTGGCATTGCCCCAGACTGGCTTGATTAAAGCGCAGGTCTACATTAAAGTAATCCTCCAGAACAGATTCCACCTGTAATAAAGGAGCATTCCGGAATCTGAGTCGTCGATCTTTCCAGGCCAGGAAGTTTAAATCCTGATTGGTGTCCTTTTTCAATTGCTGCGATGACCGGTCGAAAATTGCTTTTGTACCTGGTTCCAAAACCAACACCGATTGATCCTTGCCCTCATAGCTAACCTGCACCTTACCAGTACTCACTTCGACTTCTTGCTGCAATTGGTTCTTTCTGGCAGTTACATTAAAAGAGGTTCCAACCACGGTAGTTAACAACTCTTCACTTTTCACTGTGAAAGGCCGCGCCGGGTCATGTTCAACCTCAAAAAAGGCCTCACCCGTTAATGCCAGATGCCTTTCCTGGTCGAAATCACCACCAACCTCTAACTTTGAATTCTGATTCAGCCATACCTCCGAATTGTCAGGCAGGATCACCTGCATTCTTTGATTAGCGTCTGTTTGATAAACAGTAGCTTCCTGGTTGTTTAGAAATTTATAGAACAAGCCACCCAGCGCCAGCAATACCAGCAATGAGGCTGCAACTTTGTAAATGAGAAAACCATGCAACGGTCTTACTTCAACCTTTGTTTCTACTTCCTGTGCCCTGTGGCTGACTTTATCCCAGGCCGTTTCCAGATCCAAATCCAGGTCTAAATGCATCCTGCCGGAAGTATCCCATATTCTGGTCAACTCAGCCAGGTATGATCTGTTTTCCTCTGAAGTATTTACCCATTGATCCAGTAATTGAGCTTCCTCCCTGGTTGACTCTCCCGACAGGTGCTTACTTATGATCTTATAGATTTTTTCCTGCTCCATATTTTTTTGAGCTTTATTATTTAGACCGGAGTATCCCCCCTTACACGTACGTATTACTAAAAAATATTTTGGAAATTTTTAGAGGAGCAAACCAGCAAAATACTGCTTCCAGGCATTGGCCAGTTCAACCCTAAGTAATTTTAATGCCTTTGAAATCTGGGTCTCAACCGTCCGTTTCGATATATTCAGGTAATCAGCTATCTCCTGATTGGATAGGCCTTCCAGGCGATTCAACGAGAAAACCAGACGGCATTTTGGAGGAAGTTTCAGGAGCGCCAGGTTCAACTGCTTTTTCAATTCTATGATCTGCTGGGGAGTTAACTCATCACTTCGATTATCGAAATACATATACTGTTTGAGATGGGAAGTGCCGGAGTTATGTTTATCCAAATAATCCAATGCACTGTTGCGAATTATCACAGAAAGGTAGCTTTTAAGGTTATTTATAATTGGCAGTTTATTTTTGTGATCCCAAATTTTCACAAAAACCTCCTGAGCCAAATCCTCTGAGATCTGCTTATTGCCAGTTAGATAAAATGCCGTCCGGGTAAGGAATGAATAATACTTTCTGAACAGGTGTTCAAGCCCCTGAGAATTGCTATTCTTTAATTGTTCCAGTATTTCAGAATCCGTCAAGTGCAAAAATTACTAGTGTGTATTCAGTATTACGTATCAAAGGTAAAGGAAAGGTGAAAATTTTTAAGGGATTTAGTTTAGGTTGTCTTTTTCTGACTGTGCGATTTAACAAATTCGTAAAAACTATTATGCCGCTTACAGCGTTGTAGTCAAAATAACTTGCAATAATGAAGATTCTTTATGCACTTGCATTTTCTTTAATTCTTTTTCTGGGCTCCTGTTCAGAAGATGGAGATATGCCTTTGATCCCTGACCCGGACGGTGACAATCTTATAATCTCCGAAGCATTCCCGTTACTTAGCTTCACCCGACCGGTTGACTTGCAGAGTAACGGAGACAATCACCTATTTGTGGTGGAGCAGCCGGGTACCATTCGGGTTTTCGTCAATGACCCAACGGTGGATAAAACAGACATTTTTCTGGACTTCACTGCTGAAGTGGATGATCGCGATAACGAAGAAGGGTTATTGGGGCTTGCTTTTCATCCCAATTTTAATCAAAATGGATACTTTTATATAAACTATACCTCTTCCCAATCAACCACCAGGGTTTCCAGGTTTTCGGCCAACTCCCAGAATAGCCTGCAGGCCGACCCTACCTCCGAATTGGTTCTGATAGAGTTCTCACAACCCTTTGGTAACCACAATGGAGGTCAGCTTGTCTTCGGGCCCGATGGGTACCTGTATATTGCGGTAGGCGATGGCGGTTCTGGTGGAGATCCACAGGGGCATGGCCAAAATACCAGCTCCTTATTGGGTTCCATTTTGAGAATAGATGTTGACAATCCATCCGACGGTTTAAACTACGGTATCCCTAATGACAACTATTTTGCTGGCAACCAAAGCAACCACAGGGCTGAAATCTACGCTTTTGGTTTAAGGAACCCGTGGCGCATGAGTTTTGATTCTGAAAGTGGCCAACTGTGGGTTGCCGATGTTGGACAAAACGAATTTGAAGAAATTGACATAGTGGAAAACGGCGGAAACTATGGCTGGAAAATTATGGAGGCAGACGACTGTTTTAACAGTAATAATTGTGATCAAACAAACTTAACCGGTCCGTATTTTCAGTATAGTCATGATAACGGCAACGTTTCAATAACAGGAGGGTTTGTCTATCGTGGTATTATCAACGACCTGAAAGGTTGGTACATCTATGCAGATTACGCTTCAGGACGTGTATGGGCACTTGAAACAGCAGCCGCAAATCCCACCAACAAATTACTGTTTGACACGAACCATAGGATATCTACCTTTGGAATTGATAGTAACCAGGAAGTGTATTTCTGCAGCATTGCAGGTAAAATTTATAAGCTGGAATTAGCAGATTGACCAGGTCGTAGGACGGACAGTCTAGTTAGCATGATTCCCGGCAATTTCGGCCAGTCTCTGATCCAGGTACTCCCTGGACAACCACTTTCCCCTTATCATTACGCCTTCCCGCCTATCGAGGTTGGATATATCATCCAATGGATTGCCATCTACCATAATCAGGTCAGCCTGATAACCTTCCTTTATCATACCGGTGCGATGCTGCTGGTCAAAATATATTGCCGGATTTACCGTTCCTGTCTCCAGGGCCTGGTAAGGGGTAAGTCCCGCACCAACATACATTTCAATTTCATGCTGTAGCGCAAACCCAGGCACATTAAATACCTGTGGTGCATCCGAACCCAGCAATACTCCTACTCCATTATGGTACATCTCTTTGATAATGCGCCGTCGTAAATCAATCCATCGTTGCGCTTTCTCCGGATCGTAAGCTGAATTGCTCATCATATTGGTTTTACTCTGGCTCCAATTATCGAGTGTGGACTGAGACATGTAGCTCATTTCGGGATCTGCCATGAGTTCTTCGGTGGGAACGGGTCCGGCCCAGCGTTCTGCCAGACATTGTGTAGGTACAATCCAAACCCCGTGATCAACCGAACTATTGATTAGTTCGGGGAGCAACGATTCATCTACAAGATCCGTGAAATTAATGCCGAAAAAACCATTTTCCTGCGGATCAACTGCCTTTTCTGTTGGAACCAATCCTTCAACATACCCATCTATATGATCTATGCTGGCATAATCCGAGTTGATGGCATGGCGTACTCCCACCTCCCGGGAAACATGACCAGCGTAGGGCATTCCCACCTCCTTTGCCGTACGCACCATAGCATCAAAAACTTCCAGCTTTATACCGGGATGCAATTTTAGGAAATCATACCCTGCCGCCTTTTGTTCCCTTACCATTTTGGTGGCAGTCTCTATATCCGGCACGGTGTTCCCATTCAGAGAGGGACCTGAAGTATATATACGGGGCCCAAGAACGGTTCCATCCTCAACCTGTTTACGCAACTCAAGGTGCCTGGGGTGTCCCAGCATTCCACGAATGGTAGTGACTCCACCAGCCAGGTATAGGAAGAGTGTCTCCTCAATTAAGTCCTCTCCCTGTTCGGGAGTCGGAATATGTGCGTGCATTTCAGCCAAACCGGGAACCAGATATTTCCCATTACCATCTATGACCTCTGCTCCCTCCGGCACCGTGGGGGTATCTTTGGATATTTGGTAAATTATATCATCCAGTATTATTACGGATTGGTTCATTAGCGGGCTTTCATCCTCCATACTTATCACATGGACATTGGTAAACAGCACTACTTTCCCTTCTGGTATTGGATTTTTTTCATTGGTAGTATCGGATTGACATCCTAAGAACAACCAGCATATAGTAAATAGAGCACAATAATTCATGACCGGGTGGTTTTGACCTGGTAATAAGTTAGTAAAACTCGAATCAAAGAAAAATCAGGATAGTTATTATTTGATCTTGTTACAGAGAATGCTAATATGCGATCAAAAACATGAAATGAAAAAGATCAGTGCTATCATCTGGATGCTGTTATTCGTAGTGTTTGCAATCTATCAGTCCAACGATCCTGATCCCATAATATGGATCTCAATTTATGGAGCAGCCGCACTGTTATCCTTATTGGTACTAATGAATAAGGTTGCCCGTCCGGTTCTTTATGTTGCCATGTTCTTATTTCTAATTGGGGCCTGGTTACTCTGGCCGGAAAGCTTTGAGGGCTTATTCCTTCTTGAGGATGGCAGCTATACTCCATCAATAGAAGAGGCACGGGAATCTCTGGGATTATTTATTGGAGCACTATCGATGGCCTGGCATATTTTTATTTCAAAAGCCGGAGTTACATCTAAGTCCTGAGTTGATCCATTAATACCCCGTACACATCTGTTGCATCCAGGGCGTCACCAGGAGTTAGTCCGTCTGCCACAATTATTGGCCAGTCCAAAGGGTCACCGGGAATTACCCCATGCGATCCCCTTATCAGTGTAGGGTCCAGTGGAATAATATCCATCAATACCCTGAATCCCAGCTTTTTCTTTAGTAGTTTCCAACCTACCCTGGCAGTCAGCCAACTGATTTCAGGGTCTGTAAATAATTCCACTGGATCATATCCTGGTTTTTTATGGATTTCCACGGTGCGGGCAAAGTCAGGTGCCCGTTTGTCATCATGCCAGTAATAGTATGTAAACCAGGATTCCGGCTCAGCTATTACCATCAAATCCCCACTTCGCGAATGATCGATCCGGTGTAACTCCTTTTGCTCACTTCCCCAAACTTCAGCTACTCCGGCTTGCTCCTCAAGCAATGCCTTCACCGAAGCTATATTTTCTTTATCCCTGACATAAACATGAGCAACCTGGTGGTCTACCACCGCAAACGCTTTGCTTGCCCCGGCATCCAGTAGTTCCAGCCCGCGTTCTTCTCGAATTTGCAACCATCCTTTGGTTCTTAATACCCTGTTTAGCGCCACCGGGCGATTGACATTAGTGATACCATATTCTGATAATAGAACTACCTTCACACCCCGGTTTTCATAGAAATTCACTAGATCTTCCACTAGGGCATCAATTTGCAAAAGGTCTTGTTTTATTCGTGATACATCCTGTCCGTATTTTTGCAAACAGTAGTCCAGATGCGGTAAATACACCAATGAAAGGGTCGGTTTGAACTTTTTTTCGGTAATCATCGAGGAATCTGCAATCCACTTACTGGATCGGATAGTGGTTCTGGGGCCCCAAAACTCGAAAAGTGGAAACTGTCCAAGCTCCTGTTGCAGCTGATCTCTTAACTGAGGTGGATGAGAATAAGCATCAGGAATTTTTCGGCCATCTGCCAGGTAATTGGGCCGGGGGGTTACTGAATAATCCACCGAAGAATACATATTGTACCACCAGAACATATTGGCACAGGTAAATGCGGGGTCGATTTTTCTGAGTTCATCCCAAATTTTAGGCCCCTGAACCAGCTTGTTGGATTGTTTCCAAAACTTTATCTCGCACTCATCCTGGGAATACCAGCCATTTCCTACAATACCATGATCAGCTGGTGGCTTACCGGTTAAGTAAGTCGATTGTATGGTACAGGTTACCGCTGGTACCAACGGTTTAATATGATTATATGGTTTTTGGGACAGTCTTTTTTTCAGGAACGGAGTATTCTCTCCGATCAGCCGCTGGCTCATACCAACGATATCAATCACTACTGTGCGTTCCAGCATCCAGTATTCTGGGTTAGGTGCTTAATTGATCAACTACCCAATTCAGTTCCCGGGCAATTGAAGTATTCATTTCTGTCTGCAGCTCTGGTGGAAGTACTTCCCAGGTGTACGTCTCTACCTCAAGATGCCTGGTCATAGGCTGTTGTGACCAAAGATCAAGCACCTGCTTAATATCTGCCTGGGTAGACTCCATTAAACCAAAGGATTCAACAAATACCGGGACATGAAAATGCGTACGCCACTCTGCAATTTCCTGGTCATTTATATGCTCCAATGCCACCGGTAAGTCTGTGTACTGACGAAGTATTCCCTGATGATCCCTGGCCACTACCTGATGCAGGTAGGTGGGTTCATCCAATGCCTTGAATGCTTCTTCAAATCTGCTTCTGGTACCAGCGGTAAATTTCGTTTTGAGAGCAGAGCTGATTTGAATTTTTCCTATTTGAATCCCGAATTGGCTAAAGCGCTCCATAGCGCTGGTATGTGATTCATAAGCTACAGCAAAATGACAAACGTCGTAACACACCGTAATATGTCTAAGAAGTATTTCCTCGGCTTGATTTTCAGTGACCCCAAGATATTCAGCCAGATGCTTCCTGCCCACCGGTAACAGCCAATCTCTGTAATACGCTATGGTTTCGTCAGAATTCTCAATAAGGCCATCCGGTTCGGGTTCCAAATCAAGGTGAAGCAATATGCCGTGCTTTTTATGATAATTGTGCAGGTGTTTAACCACTTCGATAAGATGAAGTGTGGACTGTCTGAAAACACCATCGATCTTGTCTGCTGACCACCAGTATTTGTAGGATAAGGGTGAGGTGCTGATTCCACCTTCCAGTTGTTCCGGAAGCAACTCAGCTAATTGGTCAAACAAACGGAGGGTATATTCCAGCCTTGCTGCCGTGGTCCAATCCGGTTGGTGTACCTGGTCTTTAACCTTTTGCCGGTGAAAACCACCATAGGGAAAACCGTTCATGGTGAACACGTAGAAGCCATTTTGATTCATCCAGTCAAGGAAATGACGGGTACCCGTTTTTTGAAGTTCCAGACTGGCCTGATTCGATAGCCTTAAACCAACACCCATTGGTTGTTCCGGTGAAACTTTCTCTTTAACCACCGGTAAGTGTGCCTTCAGGGCATCCGAGACTTCTTTCCAACTTTCACCAGCATGAATGTTTGAGCAGTAGGTTAAATGACTTTCATTTGAGATCTTCATAGATTCAGGCATTGATTTTCGTGGTACTCCTGAAGCAATTTAACACTCTTCAATACCAGTGAATGGTCAATCTTGTGAACCTCAATACCCTTTCCGATCTCTTCAAGCAACATAACTGTAAGTTGACCTCCCAGATGTTCCTGGAATTCCTTTAGGCCATCTATTAGTTCAGGACTGTTCAACCCGGTATGAAACATATCAAACCGTAAGGAAACCATTAAATCAAGGATTCGCTGCAGTTGAGGTTTGTCTAACCTGCCGTCAAGACAGGAGTAAATGGCATCCAGGGCCATCCCGAGAGCAACAGCTTCTCCATGTCTGATTTCGTACCCGGTTATTTGTTCCAGTTTATGAGCAGACCAGTGCCCAAAGTCTAATGGTCTGGAGGATCCCATTTCAAACGCATCACCGGATGCAATATGTTCCAAATGCAATTCAGCGCAGCGATAAATCAAATGCTCCATCACTTCCATGTCCCTGTTGGTAAGCTTTTCAGCAGATGCCTCAATAAACTTAAAAAACTCCAGATCCTTGATCAGACCTACTTTGATACCTTCAGCAATACCGGACCTCCAGTCCCGGGCCTCCAGGGTGTAAAGAAAATCTTTGTCATTGATCACCGCTGTGGGGGGAGCAAAAGTCCCAATAAAGTTCTTTTTACTAAAGGCATTTACTCCATTCTTCACTCCGACCCCTGAGTCGTTTTGAGACAACACTGTGGTTGGAACTCTTATTAGACGTATGCCTCGATGACTTACCGCAGCAGCGAATCCAACCGCGTCCAATACTGAGCCTCCACCGATAGCTACTATATAGGAATGTCTGTCAATTTCCAGGTCATTAACTGCCTGGATTAAAGTATCTACGTAAGTGTAGTGGTTTTTACTTTGCTCCCCGCCGGGAATGATAATATGTTTACCCAGTTCAAGAATACTTTTTGAATGGTACTGAACGAAGTTCCTTATATCTGTTATGAGGGTCGGGTGGTGGTCGATTACCCCCTGGTCAAACACAAACAGTACCTTTTGTGGACCCAGACGGTTGTCAATGGTTTGAAGCAGCGTTTCATTTTGAACATCGAATAAACCCTGAGTAAAAAATACTTTGTATTGATAGGGTACTGAAAATGATTGTTGTAGGAAATTCATGAAACCACTCAGGTGACTGCAAATGCTTTTGCCAATAAGATTGAAAAAGGTAGCAAAATTAATAACAATAACCCGAAAAACCACCCAGCAAAGCCAGCCGCGATTGCTGCATCAAGAATAATCAACCCTATTACTCCGAATTTTACCGCCCTCCCGATCAATTGCGGAAGGCTGTTGCGCCATGCCTTTATCAAGGGGGGCAAAACTGTAATGATCAGCAGCAACAAAAACGGCAAGCTTTGCCACCAGCTAAACACTCCAACCAAACCCAGTGATGCGATCATAACCATGGTTAAAATATATAAAGCTACTGCCAATGTAAGCGCTGATTTATTTCCTCCATGTACTTCTCCTCTGCTTACCATGGTAATTGCAGCAATGTATATGATAGGAATTATCATTAGGAACGCCAGAGTTGCCAAATTATCAGGGAAAATACTCACACCCAGCATTAAATTTGCTCCCCTGCACAGCCCCATATTTAGTGGACCTGCCAGTCCGTGGTGCTTGGAGTACTTATTATAACAGACAACCAGTATAGCTATTACCAACGCAACCATACCACTTTGAGTATTCGATAGGAAGCCAGCGATAACCCCGGTTAACAAAAGAAGAGCACCGAATAACCCGGCTTCGGCTGGCTTGATTACCCCTGAAGGAATTGGCCTTTCAGGCCTTTCCAAGCGATCTATGCTGGCATCGAAAAAATCGTTTAGTACTACACCTCCGGCATAAAGGCAAACAGTTGATAAGCTCAATGCTGCCAGGCTGTCCCAGGGCATTTCATGCTGGACGAACTCAAAAATGCCGTTTCCCAGGGTATGCTCAATGGATGCGGAAGCTGCAAAACCCGCAAAAATATCGGCAAGTGCGGTAAATAGATTAGGTGGACGTATCAGCACCAGGAATGCTCTGAACTTACTCATAAACCGGCGTGAGCTAATTGATGATGTCAGAAGAGCTTTCTGGTCTTTGACCCCTTAAAACTGAATTTCCTTCAAAAAGTTGCGTCTGGTCAACTGCACCGGACCCGGACCAGTCACTTTCATCCATTTGACCACTTTGTCCATATGCAGTCAGCGCGTTTTGATAACAGGTTAAACGAACATCTTCTTCAGAGATTCCACTGCGCGTCATCAGTCCTGCGGTCTTGGGAACTGCTAACGGATCACTGATACCCCAGTCTGCAGAACTGTCTACAATAATTCGTTCGCTTCCATATTGCTGTACAATTGCTACCATACGCTTATTCCCCATTTTCGTAAAGGGATAAATTGTGAATGCACACCAGAAGCCCCTATCAAGCACTTCCTGGACAGTTTCTTCATTGTTGTGATCTATTATTACTAATCCAGGATCAATCTCATGTTCAACCACTACGTCCATACTCCTGGTGGTACCGCGTTTTTTATCCCGATGAGGGGTATGTATCTGTACCGGCAAGTTCAGCTCCTTTGCCAATTCTAACTGCAATCTGAAATACTTTTCTTCCGCTTTAGTTTGATCATCAAAGCCAATCTCTCCAATTCCCACCACTCCTTCCTTGCAGGCAAAAAGAGGTAAAAGTTCAACGACTTCCTCTGCCAATGCTTCGTTATTAGCCTCTTTTGAATTCAATCCGATAGTACAATAATGTCGTATCCCGAATTGGCTGGCCCGAAACCTTTCCCATCCAACCAGGCTGCTGAAGTAATCCCTAAATGTACCAACAGCAGTCCGTGGCTGCCCCAACCAAAAGGCAGGCTCAATTATGGCCACGATGCCAGCATCACGCATAGCCTGATAGTCATCGGTGGTACGAGAGGTCATGTGAACGTGTGGGTCAATAAACATAATATTTTAATTTTTATTAGTCGGATTTTGTTTCGACCACCAACGTTTTCCAAGTTCATCCCAGGTGGTTTTGTTCCTATCCGTTTGTTCTACTAGCTGCTGATTCCGGTCCAGAAACGATTGAGCTTCTCTGGTATTAAGGGCAATAGCTGTCAGAATAGCCGCTGCCTGTTGATCCTGATCCATAGTTATTAACCGCTCAAGGTCCTGATAAATACTGACAGTCCCCTGGTCCCCGATAGGTCTCCACATCTCCGGTGAGGTAGTCCGGTTTGCGGCCCACCTCTCATGTGCATAGTTGGATATCATTTTGCTTAGTTCCAAATTGCTACGTTGCTCCAGGCCATAGATTTTGTACAAGGGGCGCTCCATGAAAAGTGCTTTTAAAACCATCTGATTCCACGCACTTTCATCAAGATTTTCTACTGGGTAGGGGTTATTTAATACCACTGCGTCGAATACCACCGACATATTGGTCCTGATACCTTCCGAAGCACGCAGCTTCAATTTTTCCGGATATGGCAATACCGGCAACGAGCTGTACAATGCAACTAACTCGCTAACCTCAGCGGCACTAAACAATTGATCCATTAATTTCAGGAAAGTATCGGCATCCGGGTAACGGTAGCTGCACACCGTCAGTACCCGGGCCGCCTGGGGAAGTGTCCAGCCCTCTAAAGATAAACCAGCACGTATTCCCTGTACTTTATAAATCTCTTCCCGGGATAATGTCAAAGGCGCTTTGCCTATAAATCTTGGCATGGCGCTAAAAGTCAGATAAAGGTCTCGGGGTTTCGGCTGCGCCTGGAGTTGTGATAGTTTTTTCTGCAGCCATTGTTGTGCATCGCCCTCCAACTGGCGGTAAACCAATTCTGAAAGGTATGGATATAACAGCTGAATTTCTGCGCTCATGATAAAACTGCCTGAAAATAAAGGGTTAAAGATACGGCAATTTTATAGAAACTGTCTATGGTGTATTCTACAAAAGCAAAAAAATTGCAGGCCAAAAATCGCTAGATTCTTAGCCTGCAGATATTAAAAAATACTCAGCTAGATACTATCCTTAATTGGCTGCCAGCAAGCTTGGAGATTTCAACGATCCGTTCTCCAACTGGATTTCCTTGGTCTTTACCCCCATTGAACAATCACCGTTGAACGATGCCCCGTCTCTTACTTCCAGTTTATTGGTAACTATGTCACCGTGAACCTTGCAGCCTTCACCTAATATTAATAACTCGGTAACCTCAATTTTCCCTTTTACTTTCCCCTGTATTTCCGCATTTTTTGCGTAAATATCTCCTTCAACTAAAGCAGAAGCCCCAAGTACAATTTTAGATTTAGATTTAATTGTTCCTTTTAAATTCCCTTCAACCCTAAGGTTGTCTGCTGATTCAACATTTCCTTCAATCAGTGTACCGGTTCCAATGATGGTATTTGAATCTGGGGTACTCTGCAGTTCTGCTTTACTAAACATATTTCCGAGTTTTAATACGATTATAAAAAAAGATTAACGACACGAAGTTATGTACTGCGAACCAGTACAACTAGAGCTTTGCCAGTTATACCTTACCCGGTTGATATTATTATTTATAATGAATCAAAATATACCATCGACCCCTCATACCCTGCGATTCTAGCACATTAAAGGCCCTCTGTTTGAAGAATATATGTGCGAAACCGATTGCGGATGGTAGTGTTTCATATTACAAAGGAGCAGAATCTTACATCCTTAGCCCGGAAAAAGTATCAACAGGCGATTGAAAATATACTATTGAGTTCGCTGATGCTGCTATTCGATGCGGAACCTCGAATTTCTGATTTTTACCTAATTAGTTACACATGGAATGTAGCTTGGCAATTTCTATAGTACCTAATTAAATGATTCTCTACTTTGAATGCTCAACCAAATTCTTGAGGTGGTGATTAATACAGATTACAAAAAAAACTACTTAAAGCAACTCTTCTTAATCGCATTGGCGGATGCCCACCTTGATTCAAGGGAAGAAGAGTATTTGTTTTTCATTGCTCAAAAGATGGGTATCAATCACCAGGAGTTTCACAGTATAAAGCAGTCTACCGCGGAAACTTCTTTGATAATACCGGACAATTACTATCAACGTTTCAGGATGATATTTGATTTTGTTTGGGTGATGATGATTGATGGTGAGATCGACCCCCGGGAAAAAGTGGTTTGCCAACAGCTGGTTAATCAGCTGGATTTTGCTTCCGGTGTGGTGGATGATCTGATTGAACATATTAACTACCACCTTAGTTGCGGCATCAATCCGGAACACACATTCGCAAAATTTGAGGAAATGCTAATGGAAAAATAGGCCGTTAGATATAAGGGTTGTATCCCTGGATTTTCCTCTTTAGTTCTTCCTTATTTTCCTTCAGATTTTTGTCATCCAGTATTTCTGACCAGAGTTCATCTATTACTTCTTTATAATAACCCAGGCGCATGGCCATATTCTGGCAGAAGTGTATTTCACGCTGATCAACGTCCTGGTCAACATTCATCAAATGCACAATACTGTACAGGTATTCAAATTTTAAATCATTACTCAATGCTCCGAACGACTCCAATGGTTTAGGGTTCCGGATCAATTCCATTAACTCGGAGTTACTTACGCCGTGGCTTCCGGCGATACCTTCCAGGCATTCCTGTTCCTCACTGGTTATCTCCCCATCTGCCATGGCCAGATGGATCAATACATTGAGCTGCATTTTAAGAATAACATTCATTTACTTCAACAAATCATTGAGCGGTAGCCAATAAGACACCCCTGTCGAAACGTCAAAAATATACAAATTATTATTAGTTTGTGCCTAAATGCAAAATGGTGGGGTTGATATAAGTACGCAAACCTACAGATTAGAACCACCACAATCTATTGGAATTTTTTATAGAAAACTGGATCTATTTAATTATACCGGTTACCAGTGGACTGGTAGGCTGGTTGACTAATGTACTGGCGCTGCGAATGACTTTCTATCCACTGGAGTTTAAAGGAATACCTCCCTACCTGGGTTGGCAGGGGATCATACCGGCAAAGGCCGGTGTTATGGCAGGAAAGGCAGTGGACCTTATCACTAAAAATCTGGTAAAAATTGAAGACCAGTTCCAACAGATTGAAATTCATCGATTAATCGAAATAATGTCCCCTGAGCTCGAAAGAGTGTCAAAAAAAATCATTGAAGAAGTAATGAATGCGCAGGCGCCAGCGCTCTGGGAAAGGCTTCCCGTCAAGGTCAGGAACCATCTTCACCAAAGAGTAATCGAGGAGCTTCCGGTAACCGTTGAAGCGCTGATGAGGGAAATCAATAACAACATTGGTGAACTTTTTGACCTAAGGACTATGGTGGTTGATACATTGATTGCTGACAAGGGCCTCCTAAACAAGATATTTATCAAATGTGGCGCTTCGGAATTTAAATTTATCGAAAGATCTGGCGCCTATTTCGGTTTTCTATTTGGCCTGATTCAGATGTTCATATGGAATTATTTTCAACCCTGGTGGTTTTTGCCATTGGCCGGCCTGGTGGTTGGATTCTCAACCAACTGGCTGGCATTAAAACTCATCTTCAAACCCGAGAAATCCTGGAAGTTTGGAAGTTTCGAAATCCAGGGGCTTTTCATAAAAAGGCAAAACGAAGTATCTGCGGAATATTCCGCTATTATTGCGGGCCAGATTCTTACCTCGCCCAGAATTTTCGACAGCATATTTTATGGAAATCGATCCGGGCACGTGACGGATTTAATAAAAAAACATGTAAGCAAAGTGGTCGACCTGGCTGCCGGCAGCTCCCTGGAAATAATCCAGCTGGTAGCAGGAACCCGGAAATATAAAATCATTAAGAATATTGCCTACTCAAGTTTCAAAGAGGATCTACGTATTGTACTGAGTCAGGCATTCAGCTACACAGAGCAGGCTCTGGACCTTGAGAATACCCTAAGAAGTAAAATGCAGGCCCTTCCACCCAGAAAGTTTGCCAGTTTCCTGCATCCGATTTTTGAGGAGGATGAATTGAAGCTAATTGCGGTTGGCGCCTTCCTGGGTGGTTTGGCAGGATTGATACAGTTGTACCTGTTTTTTTAGTATTGAGCTTAGCGATTTACTACAAACCTGGGCTTACTTTCAAACAATTCATCAACATAGAAATTTCTGGTTCTGCTTGAGTAGTTGTCCAGACAAGTGCCGTTACCGCTTCGCATAATACTGGAGCAGGCTCCATTCGGCAGCTGGTCTTCAAGATGTGATCGTAACAGGAAACAATGCCCGAGTTCATGAAATACTACAAACTCCCTGAATAAATCTGAGCCCCTGTTCCAGAACGTTTGATCTACGGTCACCCGGTTTGGCTGGGCCCTGGGAAAGGAACACCGGCCTAGTACGTGGGTTTCATCAATTTCAAGGATGACCCCGGTAATTCCAATAGCGGCAAGATCAACATTGATGCCTCTGGTTGCTGCTTCGTCCTCGAACCTTTGAAAGTACTCTTTTAGTTCAGCATCTACCCCTGGAAACTTAACCTCTTCCGGAACTATTTCCTCAGGATTCTCGCAAGCAATAACCAATATTGCGATTACAGCACATAAATAGAAATTAACATAACGCATAACACATGATTTTTAGAAGTGAAAGATTGGTATGCGTGATTCATAAGATTGGAGTTTTAATACGGCAATTGAAATACAATTTTAATGCCAGAAAGCCCAAAGTAAATTTCAAAGTAATTTATCATTGAAACTGATTATTCAGTCGATAGCAGAAGTAGATCAAAATTTATAATTTAGAATCCATGATGGTAATAAGACTGGCTAACGAAAACGACGGCGCGGCGATGCTTGATATTTATGGACCAATAATTGAGCAGACTGCCACCTCTTTTGAGTTTTCCATTCCATCTGCTGATCAGTTTAACAGCAGAATTCATAAAATCCTTCAAACTCATCCCTGGTTGGTATGTACAGATCAGGAGTCAGTAATCGGATATGCTTACGCAGGCCCCCACAGAAGCAGGGTGGCCTATCAATGGACGGTGGAAATGTCGGTATATATAGACAGGAAATTCCGACAAAGAGGTGTGGCCAGGGCTTTGTACCGTGCTTTGATTGTCTGCTTAAAGCAGCAAGGTTTTTATACCGCCCTGGCGGGTATTACTTTGCCAAACGAATCCAGTGTGGAATTCCATCAGTCATTTGGATTTACCCCTGTTGGCACTTACAATAATGTTGGCTATAAATTTGGCAGGTGGCACGCAGTAGGGTGGTGGGAATATGTATTAAGGTCTTATGAAGAGTCGCCGGAGGCACCGTTACCTTTGGACGCTGTAAAATCATCCATGGAAGTGCAGAAAATTATGAAATCCGCTGCCGCCTCTATTACACCCAACCGGAACCAATGACCAGAACCACAGAACATACCAAGACCACATGCGAACCGCTGAATAAAGTGCAACTTAAATCGGTGCTGCTGTTTTTAGTGATATTGATAGCCACCAGCTGCCAACGTACTGAAAAGGATTATAGCCAACCGCTGTATTCAGAATTAGATATTCAAGGTCATCGTGGGTGTAGAGGATCTCTTCCTGAAAATTCAATGGCAGGATTTATACAGGCACTCGAGTGGGGGGTCACTACCCTGGAAATGGACGTAGTAATCAGTCAGGATCAAAAGGTAGTGCTATCCCACGAACCGTTTATGTCCCACAAGATCTGTCTTGACCATGACGGAAACGAAATTGACTCCACCGATAGATTTAAATACAATATATACCAAATGACCTATCAGGAAATCAAGAGTTACGACTGTGGTTCGAAACCACCTCCTGGCTTCCCCAACCAGCAGCAACAGGCAGGTCCGAAACCGTTGCTTGAGGAGGTGATTCAAAAAATAGAAGCACAGACGAAAGTACTTGGGCGAAAACCTGTGATGTATAATATTGAGCTAAAGAGTTCGGCAGGGTTTGACAATATTTTTCATCCTGAACCTTCCAGGTTTGTAGAGTTGGTACTGTCGGTAGTTAACCAGAATCTCATAAACCAACGTACAGTGATTCAGTCGTTCGATCCTAGGATTTTACAGAAAGTCAGAAAACAGCAACCGGATCTTAAAACATCCTTACTAGTTTCAGGCGGTTTAGGGCCATTGCACGATTTTATTCAATTGGGATTTAAACCTGACATCTATAGCCCAAACCACATAAAGGTAA
>BQJT01000027.1 GCA_021604845.1 Cyclobacteriaceae bacterium | reverse complement strand
GCCAATTTTGCCTTCAACCACCCTGACGTTGTAAGCCATCTTTTTAGCATGAGTGCACGATTCGATATAAAAGACTTTATGGACGGATATTATGATGACAATGTATATTTTAATAACCCGGTAGATTATTTGCCAACCAATAATCATCCGGAATTGTGGAATATGAAAATTGTGCTGGGATACGGGGAATGGGATATTTGCAGAGATGACAATCTACATATGTCCCACTTACTGAACCAAAAGAACATTCCACACTGGCTGGATGAACGGAGGTGGGCCAAGCATGATTGGCCCATCTGGAGGGATATGTTCCCGGATTACTTGTCTCAATTGTAAAAACAATCAAAATGAAAAAAATAGGAATATTATTTGGCCAGGAGAACACTTTTCCAGGAGCCTTCGTTGAGCGTATTAATCAATTGAATGTAGATGGTATCACTGCG
This sequence comes from Cyclobacteriaceae bacterium, assembly GCA_021604845.1. Taxonomy (GTDB): domain Bacteria; phylum Bacteroidota; class Bacteroidia; order Cytophagales; family Cyclobacteriaceae; genus SZUA-3. The sequence goes on along the minus strand of BQJT01000027.1, from coordinate 30,716 downwards.
GAGCCTGTTTCAATAGATGTTGTACAACAGGCCAAACCTACAGACTATGCGGTAATTATTGACCGTATCTCTCAGGATGTTCCGTTTTACCGGGCCTATTTAAAAAATGCAGCTATCGGAGGAACCGCAGTCATCAACAATCCCTTCTGGTTTAGCGCTGATGAAAAGTTTTTCAATAATGCCCTGGCAGAAAAAATCGGAGTGCCTGTTCCCAAAACAGTATTGCTTCCTAGTAACAAACGGCCGGATGATACCAATGAAAACTCCTTCAGAAACCTGAAATTTCCCACTGACTGGGAATACATCTATCAATACATTGGGTTCCCGGCGTATATGAAACCGTTTTCAGGTGGTGGGTGGAAAAGTGTTTACAAACTCGTAAGTCCAGATGACCTATTCAACAAGCACGCGGAAACTGGACAATTGGTGATGATGCTGCAAGAAGAAATTCAGTTTACGGAGTACTTTAGATGTTACTGTCTTGGTCAGAAATTTGTACACATTATGCAATACGAACCTAGAAATCCACATCATTTGCGTTATGTAAAAGACGGCCCCCCGGTTGAAAAGAAACTGCTGGAAAAAGTGCGTGACTATACCATAAAACTAAATGAATGGCTGGGTTACGATTTTAACACCGTTGAGTTTGCTGTACGTGATGGGGTTCCTTATGCAATAGACTTTTGCAACCCCGCCCCGGATGCAGATGTAAACTCGGTTGGACAGGCCAACTTCGACTGGGTGGTGGATCATGCTGCCCGCATGGCCATTGAAAGAGCCCAGGATTGGAAAAAAGATTCAATGAACCTATCATGGGGTAAGTTTATAACTACTCAATTTTAAAAAGTGTTGTAGTTTTATACAACACCGTTTTCCGGGAAATGAGCACGTCTATGAATAACAAATTTACACTCGGCATAGAGGAAGAATACCAGGTCATTGACCCTGATACCTTGGAACTAACCTCACATGAACAAAAAATTGTAGAAGAGTCTGACAAACTGATGGAAAATCAGGTTAAGGCTGAAATGCACCAGGCAGTGGTTGAAGTTGGCACCAACATATGCCAGGATATTGATGATGCCCGCCAACAGGTGACCTATCTACGAAAAAACATTTGTGAGATCGCCGGTAATCTGGGCTATAGGATCGGCGCCGCGGGGACCCATCCATTTTCTGCCTGGCAGGCACAATTGATCACCCCCGACCCAAGGTATGACAATATTGTTGCGGAATTACAGGATACCGCAAGGTCAAATCTGATTTTTGGGCTGCATGTGCACGTAGGAATTGAAAATAGGAACAGGGGGCTTCATTTGGTTAATTCAATCCGGTATTTTTTACCGCATATCTATGCTCTTTCAACAAATTCTCCCTTTTGGGAGGGCCGTAATACCGGTTTCAAGTCCTTTAGGTCCAAGGTGTTTGACAAGTTTCCACGTACAGGAATTCCCGACTTGTTTGGCAGTCTCCCCGAATACGACAATTTTCTGAGCCTGCTGGTTAAGACCAATTGTATTGACAATGCTAAAAAGATCTGGTGGGATATCAGGCTTCATCCTTTTTACCCTACTATAGAAATAAGAATTTGTGACATACCCTTAACTATAAATGAAACAATAGCCATCGCTGCGTTCATTCAGGCTATTACCGCCAAATTGTATAAATTGCGGGAAGATAATTTAAATTTTATCACTTATAAAAAATCGCTAATCAACGAGAATAAATGGCGCGCCAGCCGCTACGGCATTGACGGTAAATTAATTGATTTTGGTAAGGAAATGGAGGTTGATTGCAGAAGCCTGATCTATGAAATGCTCGATTTTGTGGATGATGTCGTCGATGATCTTGGTTCAAGACATGAATTAGAAAAGATAACCAACATCCTGGATACCGGAACCGGTGCCGACCGTCAATTGAAAGTTTTTCAGGATACCGCAGATTTAAAAAAGGTGGTAGAATATATAGTGGATCAAACCACCGAAGGAATTTAGCATGAAAAAGCTGAGGCTTGCGTTAATGGATATGAACAATGGTGTTCCAAACCAGGGAATGAAGGGTTTGAGGGATATCGTACACCGTTTTAAGCAGCCTGACGGCAAATTTCCAGGATTGATTGTGGATGAATTCGATGTACGAAAAAAACATCAGGTCCCGGGAATTGATTATGATATTTACATATCCAGTGGGGGACCTGGGGATCCCAGAAGAAATACCAAGCCGTGGGAAAAACAATGGTATGAATTGATAGATCAGGTTTGGATAAACAATCAAACTTCTAAAAAAAAGAAGCATGTTTTCTTCATTTGCCACAGTTTTCAAATGGCTTGCCGGCACTTTGGTTTGTGTAAAGTCACCCGTAGAAAATCAACATCCTTTGGTATCTACCCGATACATAAAACCGCGAAGGGAAAGCAAGATTGGTTATTGGAAAAGTTGGGCGATCCTTACTATGGCATTGACAGTCGCGATTGGCAGCTGGTTGAACCGAAAAAGGCCCGATTCAAACAACTTGGCGCTGATATCTTGTCGTTGGAAAAAATTCGCACCCATGTTGAATATGAGAGAGCGATTATGGCCATAAGATTTTCTCCGGAGTTGGTAGGTACTCAATTTCATCCTGAAGCCGATCCTGAGGGCATGAAGATTCATTTCAGAAAAAAAACAAATCGAGAAAAAGTGATAAAAAATTTTAGCGTGAGAAAATACCATAAAATGATGGAATTTCTCGATTCACCTGAGGCTATTTCCAGAACACACGCGACCATAATTCCAGGTTTTCTAAATCATGCGATAGCATCATTGTCCACTATTCCTGTTAACGAATATGCAGCCTGAAATTCGCAGCGAATACAATAGACTGTTTACCCGGGAACGTTACCAGACATTTAAGGAATCTATTGCAAAAATGGTGGATCATGTACCACCCTTTCGTATTGCTGAAACACCGGTTTTCATCCCGAAGGAGCTTAAACAATTATTATGTGATGCCTGTAATGAAATAAATAAGGTAGTTTGTGATCCTGACTTTAAGCAACGAACCGATAATGCCATCAAACACCCTACACTTAAGGTGCCCGGCGAAGACTATCATACCAGGTTCTTGCAAATGGACTTTGGAATTTGCCAGGATGCAAGTGGCAGGTCCATCCCACAGTTAATTGAACTGCAAGGTTTTCCATCATTATACTTCTTCCAGGAATTGCTGTCGGAACAATATCGAAAGCACTTTTATATCCCTGAAGGTTATTCAGTATTTGTGGACGACCTCAATATGCAGTCTTACATAGAGTTGCTGCGTAAAGTAATCATTGGGGACAACGACCCCATCAATGTAGTGCTACTGGAAGTCGAACCAGAAAAACAGGTAACTAATATCGATTTTCTTAGAGCACAGCAACATTTGGGTCTAAAGGTGCTCTGCATAAGTAACCTAAAGAAAGAAGGAAGGAAACTCTTTTACCTTGATGAACAAGGCAATAAAATCCCGGTTTATAAAATCTACAACCGGGTAATTTTTGATGAACTCAATAAACGTCCGGATATCAAAAGAGAATTTTACTTTAAGGATGAAGTGGACGTAGAATGGGTAGGCCACCCCAACTGGTTTTTCCGAATCAGTAAATATATTATGCCGTTGCTCAACGGCAGTCGATTCGTTCCTGATAGTTTATACTTAGATCAAATCGACCGTTACCCGGACGACCTAAGTCAGTACGTCTTAAAACCACTTTATTCCTTTGCCGGATCAGGGGTACAACTCAATATCACACCGCAATTGCTTGATGACTTGACCGACAGGGAAAATTACATACTACAAAAACGAGTTGCCTACCATCCTTTTCCGATAGCCCCTGATGGAGGAGTAAAAGTGGAAATTAGAATGCTAATGATCTGGGAACATGGAAAACCCACCGCTAGAATTGTTAACAACCTGGTAAGGCTGTCGAAGGGCGCCATGATTGGTGTTAAATACAATAAGGACAAGGATTGGGTAGGCGCTAGTGTAGGGTTTTTTGAACCTGGCTAGCTAGCCTGTTGGCTAGCAAATTTCAACTGACAAGTGCCAAATAAGGATAAACTTCCACTATCAAACACCAACTGACAAATAAGTTGTCAATTGGGCAACTCCATTATTATAGTGATTAGCTTGATTTATTTATCAATGTAGACAGTATTCTCATGATTTCCATAGCCTCGCTTCTTAACGCTTCAGCCTCCATTTGAACATTCTTGTCGTTTGATGACTTAATTAGCCTTAAAAAGTAGGCACACTCCTTTGCTTCTTTTCTGCTTATTCGTAATCGCATCAAATAATCCTTCTTGCCCAGGGATTCCCTTGCTTCAATATAATTAGCACCAACACTTCCGGAAGACCTGATTATTTGTTTGCTATCCTCGATGTTTATTTTGGACATCGGTATAGTTTTACAAAAACGTCTTACGTTATTTGCAAACTGAAAGGTTCTTTCCTCCAAATCGTATGGTTTCCCAGTCATTCAGAGCAATAAATAAGCTTGGAGTATCAATTACAACCAAGTTGCTCTTCCCTCTTGCGTTTTAAATATTGACAGTTTGAAGTTATTTGTCAGTTGAATTTTTGAACCTTGAGATTTACCTGCTACAGTCGTGATGCTTTCGGCGGCTCTAGCCTGGCATGAAACTCATTAGCAATTCTCTGGGTATACTGTTCCAGCAGTTCCTGTACTCGGTGAGCACTATCTGATTTTACGATAAGACCAATATGCCAGTCTCTCTTCATTCTCCAACAGATTTCAGGATCAGCAAAAGAAGATGTATCAGGGTGCTGATACCTGCTTAGTGAAACCACGATACCAGCGTACTGCTGATTCACCTTAGGCAACTTATAGGGCTGATCAAGCGATACCGCCAATTCCAAATGCGCCCACTCCTTCCATAAATTGATCCCGGTGGAAGCTTCAACCATTTCTGCAAGATTGGCACCCCCGACTCTGGCTGAAGTTTCCAGAAAATAAAATGCACCTGTTTCATGCGATTTTATAAATTCAGTATGAGAAGCACTGTTTTTCATACCAAATGCCTTTTGAACCTTCCGGTTTAGCTCGTTTAGCTTTAAATCGTCTTCCGACCCTAATTCCAGGCTGCAGGATCTAAAAATCCCTCCTCCATGGGCTACTTCAAAGGGCGTATCAAGGTATTTGCTGGCTTTTGAGAAGATAACCTCACCCTGGTAAATAAGTGAATCTACGTGATAGACATCCCCTGGAGTAAAACACTCTACCAGGTAGCGGTGTCGGAAATCCTGTAACCCATTTACCTGTTCCCAAACATCTTGGGTAGAATGTAATTTTTTAATCCCGGTGGCGGATGCCTCACTTCTTGGCTTCAGCAACCAGGGCGGTTCTGTTTGTTCAGTAAACTGCTGAATGTCCCGATCCCGGAATAAATTCGTAAACTGGGGAACTGGAATTTGAGCCTCGCTGGCCTTCATGCGCATAGCCAACTTATCCCTGAAATACCGCACGGTAGTCGCACCCATGCCTGGCAATCGAAAATGCTCCCTTAGGTTCGCTACCTGGTCAACGTCGAAATCATCCAAGGCCACAAACTTGTCAAAGCCAATACTCCTCATTTTGTAAGCAATAGAATTTATCAGATCATTCATTGCCCAGGTCCCGTCTTCCAGCAGGTCCATATAATACACGTCTTCAAGGCAATCCCACGGCCATGGGTCATGCTGAAGTTTGGTAGCGGTTAGTAAAAACATGCGGTGCCCTTTGGCGTGTCCCGCCTGAATAAAGGCACTGCCTTTAAAATAAGAGGTAATACACAATATGGATATAGGCCGGACCATAATTGTCATAATTTGGTTGAAATCAGGGATTTAACAAACTCAAGCAGCAGCCGCACACCAAAACCAGTGGCGGATTTCATTTTGGCATGAGCAGTATCACCAAAAGCCACTCCCGCAATGTCAAGATGAGCCCATGATGGTGCCTCTTCCACAAATACTTCTAAAAACTTAGCCGCTGCTATTGCCCCTGCAACCGGCTTCCCACTAAGATTCTTCACGTCCGCAACATCAGAATGCAACGCATCACCATAACTATCCCACAATGGGAGTCTCCACACCCGTTCACCGGCAATTTCTCCGGCACTGGTAAACCTGTCGGCTAAGTCGTTGCTATTGGTAAACAATCCAGCTGCCTGGTATCCTAACGCCGCTACACAATTACCGGTTAAGGTTGCCAGATCTACCAAGATCCCCGGGTGGTAGTGTTGCTGCATGTAACTCAGACCATCGGCAAGAATTAAACGACCTTCGGCATCAGTGTCTATCACTTCTATACTTTTCCCGGAATGGGACCCAATCACATCACCGGGTCTGATGCTATTGGCATCAACGCTATTTTCTGCCACCGGAATTACTGCGGTTACATTTATCGGAAGCTTCAGACGAGCAATCAGCTCCATAGCTCCCATAACTGCAGCTGCCCCACCCATGTCACTTTTCATATAATGCATATTGGTCGCCCGTTTTATAGACAGCCCTCCGGTATCGAAGGTCACTCCCTTTCCAACCAAACCCAGATGTGTTTCGGCGGGATCCAGATCAGGGTGCAGGTATTGCATTTTAATCAACAGGGGCTGATTGATACTTCCCTGACCCACCGCCAGCAGTGCCAGCAAATTCTCAGCCTTCAGTTCCCTGTAGTCCAATAACGCTACCTGATAACCAAACTGCTTTCCGGAATCAACCGCCCATTGACCTAAAAAAGCCGGGGTTTTGATATTGCCCGGAGCATCAACCAACGCACATATCCGTTTTACCACTTCAGCGGTTTGACCAGCTTCTTGCACAACGGTTTCTAGTGTTGGATGAAACCGGTCAACCAATATCTGGATTTTAGGAAATGCCACCGATGACGATTTGCCGGTTTTATAAGTACCTGTAGAATAGTCGCTGAGAGTCAATCCCAATACGGATTGATAAGCCAAATCATCTGGCAGTTGTCTCAAATCAACCAGCAGGTCTTTGGTAATCATCTTGCGGTGGTTAATCATAAAACTGCGAAATGATTCGAATACAGTGGCAATATGATCATCAGGCCCCATGCCCAAAAGGACTACCGTTAGATCCTGGTCAGCAAGGAATATCTGGAATATCTGATTTTTTTCTGGAACATAGCCCTGGTATGTTTTTGACGGAAGCCATGAGATACTAAGATTATCATCCATAAAACACGGAACCAGTATCAAACCCGGGTGGTCCGGCGCTTTATCTATAATCTCTACTGGATGTATCAATTGATGCATTATGATTCAAAGTACAACCATTTTAGCGCTATTGGAAATTCTTCCCGCCAATTCATCTCATTGTGAACACCATCCGGGTTATGGGAAAACTTAAAACGCAGACCATTCCCCAGGTTGGTCAATAATTCGGCACCAAATCTCATTACATTAGGTAAATGGGCCTGACTTTCCTTACCGCCGGCATATAAGTATAAATGAGATGATTCAACAGGTTTGAACTTTCTGGCTATTTGATAGATTCGATTACTTAGCCAAAGACTGGGGGAGAAAATCATCATTTTACTGAATGTTTCCGGGAAACTTAGCCCTGCATACAAGCTGATCAGCCCACCCATGGAACTGCCTCCAATTCCTGTGTGTTGCGAACCGTCAAGCAGTCGGTATTTTTTGTCCACATATGGTTTCAGTGTTTCCATCAGGAACTTAATGTATTGTTTTCCCTGTCCTTGACCATATTCTTTGGAATTAAATGGTTGGTACTCATTTATGCGGTCTTCCCCTCCATGATCAATGGCAATTACCACGATGTCTCCATAACCCTGTTGTGCCAGCACCGCCAGTGAATCATCAATGGCCCAATTTCCAAAAGGTGAATTCTCATCAAATAAATTCTGGCCGTCATGAAGATACAAAACCGGATAGCTTTGTTCGCTTTGGTGGTAATCGTAAGGCAGCAAGGCTGAAATACGCCGGTGGCGCTTTAGCTGAGGGATCTGGTAATCCTCCTCAATTATCTCGATTATGGGCTGAAAATTTTTAGTCATTTCCGCCCGCGAAAGTAAACCTTTAAGAGCAAGCGATCAAGAAATCAGGGGCCAAGGTTTATCAGAAGTTAAATAGTTAGCAATATTCGTATCTTTAATTAAGGTTTAACCAGACTACTCAGAATCTGCATTAGAAATCACCGTAAGCTTGCCAACTATCCTAAATCAATCATATGAATCGCCGTACATTTGTTAAGACAACAGCTTTGGGGAGCGTCGCATTTGGTATCAGTGGACTAACCGGAAGGACTAAAACACACATCCTTACGCTCAGCTTTGACGATGGTTTTAAAAATTCATTCTACAAGGTTGCAGAAATATATGAGCGTCATGGACTAAGTGCTTGTTTCAATGTTATTGCATCCGGCCACCTACCGGAATTTAAAGGGGTTGATAATTGGATCTTGCCAGAGTTAATGGGCAATTTTGAGGACTGGAATGGATTAAAATCGAGAGGGCATGAAGTTATGCCTCATAGCTGGAAGCACCTTAACTTAACCAAGCAGCCTCTGGATAAAGCCCAGGCCTTGATCATAAAATGCCTCGATTATTTCGAATCTAATCTGGATGGTTATAAAGCTTCAGAGGCAGTTTTTAACTTTCCATTCAATGCCTCCACTCCGGAATTGGAGGCATTCACCATGTCCGAGGTACTGGCTATCAGGTCATCCGGGGATTCTCCTATAGGGCAAATCCCCCAGGCACAGAAATCATACCGGAAGGCTTGCTGGTCGCACGGGCCTGAGAATATTGATCAATGGGTTGAAGAACAAGTAAATCAATTTTTAAAAAGCCCCGGTGGGTGGATGATCCTCAATACACACGGTTTGGATAATGAGGGATGGGGACCGATGAGCACCGTCTACCTGGAGACTCTTATAGCAAGACTGGTTAAGTTGGATCAATTAGAGATCATGCCAACCGGAAAGGTTTTGCAAAGAAGTATCGGAAATTGAATATCCCAAATTTCTAATCAGATCATGAGCCGGGTTTAGGCCCGGTGAGTTCCCCTATACCATTAAATTGCATCCCTTAAATCTGCAGGATTAGCATTAAAAGGTTCATTATGATGACCCCACATCGGATGAACCTGCTTACTAACCTTAGATTCTACTTTATAGGTTGAAATAGATAACGGTCCACAGGTACCATGAGCTACCACCTGAAATTTTGAGCTGCCAATACTTCTGGCCGCGGGCTCAGATAAAAGGATCTCGCCTGGTTTAGCCATCTTCTGGATATCATACGCAATGTTCACCGGGCCGCCAAATAGGTCACCATTGACATACCGTACTTCTCCCAGGTGAATACCTATACTAAGGTTATGATTGAACATCTTCCTGGCGCTGCGTTCAATCTTTATAGCGCATTCGGTCGCTTGTGGTAAAGAATCGAAACTAAACAATACGGTATCCGCTAGTTTTACCATTGCGGTGTAACCAGCCAGCTTACCATAATATTCCTGCAGTTTGTAGCTTTTGCTCAAAAGCACTAATGCCGTGGCATGGTCCCGTTCTGCTAATTTTTTGAAATCTCCAATTCTGGTCACCATAATTGCTGCAACGGGGCGTACGGCGCAGGCGTAATTACTCAGTGGAGTCTTCCATCGTTTCATAGCTGAATTCTTATTCTGGTTTTTTACTACTCTCATATTAGTATCGTATTTTTGGTATTTAATAGAGCGAAAAGTAACCTCATTACCGGCGAGATTAAAAAAATTTGATTTTAGGATAGAACCGGGGCCGGGGGTTAAAGCGGGTTCAAAAAACCTCAATTTTGCAGCTTATTGGCACATTGAATGCACTGCAAACGAAATAGTTTGCAGATGTTGGTTGGTTCAGGCAGAGTGACTATCAGCGATTTTCACTTAAGAATGACAACTAACAATTACCAGGTGGCCTGCTGCATACCATAGGTCCGTGTACCAATGCTTAATTCTGAATGATCAATTGAGTGGGGTCTACCTTTACATACTTAACAGACTGTCTCTGATATGTATAGGTAATATGTACCAGTCCTTTTGTATCCTGGATTACCGTGGGGTATGAATATTCCCCTTGCTGCTTTTCTAATGTCAATACCGGGAACCAATTTTCACCATCGGTGGAAAGAGCTACATTCAGCATATTCCTTCCATTGGGAAAATTGCCTTCCCTGGTGGTGTGATTGTAAACCAGCAACTGCCTTCCATCACTAAGTGTAACTGCATCCGTCCCTGAATTGGGGTTAGGTAATTTGGTTGCGGTCATTGAAGACCATGTTTTACCTTTATCGCGCGACCAACTTTGGGTTATTACCCCTTGTTGGCTGCGGCACAATACCTGAAGAGACCCGTCCTGATAAGACAAAACACTTGGCTGGATAGCATCAAAGGTCCTGCCATCATTAATAAAGTCAGTGGCAGTCCAGGTTTGGCCATTATCTCCTGACACCTCAAAATAAACCTGCCAAAAATCCTGATCCTGCTTTTGGTACTCCATACTGGTGGGACTGATAATGGTTCCATCTTCCAGCTGCACTGGTTGGTTTTTAATTGGGCCAAGTAAATCGCCATGCTGACTTTTACCCATTTGCTTTGGTGCCGACCAGGTATAACCCTGATCTTTAGAAGTAATCAACATGCCCCACCACGCTGATGGACTGGGCCCCACCTTGTAAAATAGCATCAATGGACCCTCTTTTGGTTGAAACAATACCGGATTCCAGCAGGGATAACGTAGATCTTCATTTTGAATTCCATTGGCAACCTCAACCGGTGCTGACCAAACACCATGGGTATTTATCGATGTCCAAATACCAACATCGGGGTTCTTTTCATGAGTACCTCCAAACCAGGCAGCCAGCAGACCTTCACTGGTTTCAACTATGGTAGAAGCATGACACTGTGGTGTGGGTCGGTTATCCAAAGAATACACCAGCTCAGCCTTGAGTATACCCGATTCACCTGCGACTGAAACTTCCGGAATAACAAAATCTGGTTTCGTCTGGCTTAATAATGTCATTGTGTCTACCAAACATAGGAGCACGGTCACTGGTATCAAATAGTTCATAATCCTTGAGTTTAAGTTTTTATCAGCCATGATTTAACGAGTAAACGCATTTTGGGTAGTTCCTTAGTTTGCTAGCAGTTACTGGCTCCTTTTATTTACAATCATACCAACCGCAAATCCTGTCAGAAAAATAGTTAATGTCCCTAAAACTATAGTAAGATAAGTATGAATCTGAACTCCACCGATATCAGGGTCAGAAAAAACATCCTTAATAGTAAGGTAAAGGATAACCACCAAACCACAAATAGTACCAATAATGGCCCCAAGAATATTTTTTTTCTTGCTGAACACACCCAGTAAGAATAATCCAAGCATACCACCGCTAAATACGGAGGCCAATTTCCACCAGGCATCCAGCACGCTTTTAACATTGATCATGGCAATGGCCACCATAATTCCAATTCCTGCCACACTCAATGTGCTGATATACAGAACTTTCAGCTTCATCTTGTCTGTAGTAGCTTTTTCAGATAACCGGCTGACAAAATCAGTAAGAATCACGGTTGCTGCACTGTTAAAGCTGGTAGAAATAGTACTCATACCGGCAGCAAAAATGGATGCAATCAGTATCCCGGTAACCCCGGCCGGTAATTGATGTACTATAAAATAAGGAAAGACCTGATCGGCACTGTTTTCACCGGTTAATTCAATTGGAAGTTCTGCCACTCCGGTACTGTAATACGCAAATAGGCAACTGCCTATAAATAAAAACATCATGGACACCGGGATATACAGCATTCCACCCCAGAATGCGGCCTTTTTTGCTTCTTTTTCAGTGCGGGCTATCATATACCGTTGAACATAATTCTGATCAATCCCGTAATTCTGAAGGTTAATAAATACGCCATATATCAGAATTACCCAAAAGGTTGGTTCCGATAAACTCCAGTGGAAACCACCCAGCTCAAACTTACCGTTGTCTAACGCAATATTTATGGCCTGCTCGGGCCCTAACGGTAATCCCCATAGTAAAAAACAGATAGTTAAAACAGCCCCCCCTATAAGTACTATGGCCTGTAATGCGTCTGTCCATAACACTGCCTGAATGCCACCAACTACAGAATATACCGCCACCAGCCCACCGGTAAGTACAATAATGGAAATCAATTCCCAGTTAAAAACCGCATGTACGGTCAGAGCCATTAAATATAATATGGTCCCTACCCGCATAACCTGAGTCAACAGATACATAGTGGAAGCATAAACCCTGGCCCAAAGCCCAAAACGCTGCTCCAAATAGGTATAGGCGGAAGGGCTTTTAATCCTCCTGTACAATGGGACGAACACATATATTGCAATAACTGCAGCTATCGGAATGGACAAACTAAAGGTTAAAGCACTCCAATCACCCTGGTAGGCACTTCCGGGTAAGGCCAGATAACTGATACTACTCACAAAAGTGGCAAAAAATGATAAAGATACTACCCAACCGGGAACGGATTGATCACCAAGGATATAGGCGGACGCGGTTTTATTCTTTCTAAGGAATATCGCTCCAATTCCCAACACCCCGATAATATATCCAACGAAAACAATCAGATCAGGTGTTGTCATTGCAAGGATATTCGTAGGTATACTGCCACCAAACAGTTATGCATTGATAATTTATGCCATATAAACTACTGAAGCAAACCGCTTTCCATTAACCGGTTAATTCGATAAATTGAATTTGAAGTTCTATTACAGGTTCCCCATAATCCAATTCAATTCGTTTGGGTTACTTGTGGTATGACCGCGCACTCAAGTATAGTATGAAAAAGGTATTATTGGGTAACACCAGACAATTAATTTCTGAAATATGCCTGGGGACTATGTACTTTGGGACCAAGGTTGACTCCCAGCAATCCAATTTATTACTGGACAAGTATGTTGACGCAGGGGGCAATTTCATTGATACAGCGAATAATTATGCATTTTGGTGGAATGGCGCCACCGGGAACGAGAGTGAGGAACTGATTGGTAACTGGCTCAAGGAACAAACAAGGGAGCATCTGGTTATTGCTACCAAATGCGGTGCGCGCCCAACCAAGTATCAGGGGGATTTGGAAACGGTTCAGTTTGAGGGATTGTCTTATGATACGATCATGAAAACCGTTGAAGATAGTTTAACCCGATTAAAAACGGATTACATAGATCTGTTATACGCCCATGTTGATTTCCTTGATTTCCCTATAGAAGAAAGACTGATCGCCTTTACTAAACTTCAGGAACAAGGTAAAGTGAAATATGTTGGTATAAGTAATACCGAGTCCTGGAGAATACAGGAAAGTCTTCAAACCAGCAAAGAGAAAAACTATGCGAAGTATTGCTGTGTACAGCAAAAATATTCCTACCTGAGACCAAAAAGGTCCGCCGATCTTTGGTTACAAAAATTGATCAGTGATGAAATGCTGCATCTTTCTAACTTAAATAATGAATTTACATTAGTTGCTTATTCTACCTTATTATCAGGGGGATATACCAAATCAGTGGATGAATTACCTGAAGAATATCAAACCACTGACAATATGTTAAGGATGGCCCTGTTAAAGTCTTTGGCGGAGGCAAAGGGGTGCAGTCTAAACCAATTGGTACTAGCCTGGATGATGCATCAGAATCCAAGAATTGTACCAATAGTATCAGGTAGTGGATTAGAACAAATTGAAGAAAACCTGGGTGCTTGCGCAGTAAAGTTGAACGGACATGAAATTATGCTTTTGAACAAAGCCGGAGAGTGATTTTTAGTGATAAATTATTAATTGGTGCGTTACGGGTTTACTGTTCATAGTACCAGCAGAGTCAGAAACCAAAACTATTTTCGGTTAAAAATTGTATAAATATTAACCAAAATTGATAATCATGAAATGCGGACTGAATCTTTTCTATCTATTGCTGTTTTTCATTTTTAGCTGTTCAAGTGATGAACAGGAAGAATTCTCACTAGTGGGTACCAATACATCTATTGCGGCTATGAGCGGTAATTGGAACGCCACCAGTGCTATTTTTTCTAAACCGATTGGACAGGTAATGGAAGTAGACATTGTAGCTGAAGGTGGAACGGCTACCTTAAACATTCAATCAAACGGCCGGTTCAATCTAACGATAACCCAACAAGGTGAAAGCCCGGAAATCACTACGGGCGACTTGCGTTTTGATGAGGACCTATTGGTAGTATTTTTTGATGACGACCCAGGGGAATGGGAGTATTTCGGCATCTCGCACAATGATCCGAATTTAAGCATCGATGATCGCAATGCTACCGGTGAGTTTGACTTTGATGGTGATGGCACCTTGGAGCCGGCGAATTTATATTTTGAATTTGTAAGGATTTAGCACTACTCTACCAGGAATACTTCGTATTGGTTACATGGATTAAACAATCTGTGGACAGTAATGCCGGTAATTGGCAGATCGAATGCATAGGTAATACCACCTGCAAAAATTTCATCTGTTACCGCTATCAATTTTTGTTGATCACCGGGTTTGGGCGTACCCGAATGATAAAAATTGTTTTTCAGTATAATTTCTACCCGGTTAATGTCGGTAGTAGTTGGTTCAAATTCTCGTAAATAAATCTCACCGTCGTCCAGGATTAAACCCACCGAATTCATAGGAATATCCGGATTGGTTAACTCTACTCCGTAAAGAAAAGCAAATCCACTGGCGTCAGGGAAATTATCACCTATTACGCCATCTTCTAAAAGCGAGTTGCCATCACCATCAAATATGAAGAAAGCATTTACAGTGTAAACGTTAGGTTGGAAGTCCTGCCCGTCACTGCTCAACAGTGTACTCAGCATAGTAACATCACCAATGCCTGGGGTAAAACCTCTGTACCTGGGTGCATTATCGGGTTCGGTTGGGCAGGCATTAGGGGCACTCATATCAAAATCAGTTAGTGCAATACGCTCCAGGGTTATGTTCTGGCCTGCTAATGAAAATAACAATGGCTCCTGAAGCACCAGAAAGCCATCAAATAAGGCGTAGCCCGAACTATGATTTAACAGAATACCTCCGTTGGCAATAATCTCTTCAACGGTAGTACCCTCTCCGGCAAACTGGGAAACAACATTACGCTTTTGATTATCCAGAGACCAAAAGACCGATACTCCCAGATCCTCCAGAACAATTTGTTGCTGCGGTGGTACCGGGGACAAAGCCTTTGGCGATATCGAACTAAAGGCATCCAGATTGGCAGCGATATCCCTGGAAAATAAATCCTCATCATTACTATTGGCTGGTTCAAATTCTAGCTGGGTGCGACTGCCAACATCAGTTTTGCTTTCAAAAACCAGGTTCTCTCCCACTTTTTCTTTAAACAAGAATTCAAATTCCGCCCCAAAGGTAGCCTGATCCTGCTCGAACAAATAGGAAAAGACACAATAGGTCTCAAATATCAATTCAAGGCCCAGGGCATTATCGATTCGGTAAGGGATTGTTTGATCAAAGAACTGGCCATTGTTGCCGCCTACATCAGACCTCAGCCTAACTTCTTTCTCGGTAAACTCCATAAGTACCAGGAATACCCCGGATTCGGGTACTGGTTTGTATTCCAGCTTCCATCCCTCAGCGGGCGTCATTAATTCACTTTGCAAGCTGTTTATAGCGGTGCTTACCCGTTCTTCATAAGGAGGCAAATTCGGGCCATCGTCATTGTTGCAAGCAGCAACAAGCAAAACAAATAAAATATATGTCCCTATAAGTCTATACATGCTTTACAATCTTCGTTGCACCGCAGCCCTGACATCTGCAAGCACTACACCGGTAAACTTCTCATAGTGCGCTTCGATAGCACTTAGTTTTTGCCTGATTAAAGCTCGTCCATCATTCCTGGCAGTACAATTTTCATCTGAACAATCAGGTTCATCATTGAAATAAATGTCAAAAAATTCAGAATCAAATAGATAGAAAGCAACGGTTTCTGCAAAGTCCTCATTTGGTGAACTGGTAGCATATGGTGAAACAAACCCCCTTTGAAGCGCTTCATTGTCCGTCAAGTTGAACCAGGAGCCTGCACTGGTGTACCCTTCAGGTGAGATAGACTCAAACGCCTGGGGTAATTTATACTTTTGATGTACAATATGAGCAAACTCATGGTATACGGTTTGCAATTGCAAATCCACCCAATCAACATCATTCCTGTCAATTGCATTAACGTTGGTAAATGTAATCTGAACCCCTGCATCCGCAGTGCCCAAGGTTACCGTACCATCTTCGTTGAATATTAATCCTCCGAGAAATACAATCTCTACCGGAACATGGGTTCTAAAAAACTCCTCCCCGTTGTCCACCTCAAGGAACGGATCGATCCAGAACTCCTCAATAAAATCCAGCATCGGTCTGACCATTTCCAATGATACTGGAGCCACTCTTTGGAAAGGTTGTATAAACCGATCTTCAAATCTGTAGCGAATGGCCATGTCGTACTCCAGGGTGAAGTTATTTTCAATATAAATATCCAGGTCACTCTCCAGGTTAATATCGGGATTGGTAACCGGAATATTTAGAGACTCATCCGGATAACAGGATACTAATAAAATCAAGGCCAACAGTTGTACTGAAGATCTCAATTTTCTTAAAGTATTCTGGCCAATCATTCGTATCATTATCTTGGATTCGGTTCTAAACCGCCCACGTCCAATGCGGAGCCCGGTATCTGCAATATTTTTCTTAAATCGTCATCTTCCAGCCGGATAGTGGAAAAACCATCGGCTAGTACATGTTCTACTACCAAACCATAACGTTTGATATCGAACCATCGTAATCCCTGCGCGATATATTCTTTTCTTCTTTCCAACAATGTATAATCCAGTACCAGTTCCCGGTCGGTTACAAACGGGTTACCACTGGCACCAAAGAAGTCTCGAATTATTTCCATGGTTAGTTGGATATCGCTGCCTATATATCTATTGTCAGTTAATATCTGAAGGTCGTCAATGGCATCATCAATCCGGTTGCTCATCAAATAGGATTCCGCCCGGTTTAACAGTACTTCTTCACCTCTGAAGGCCAGGTTAATATGATATGGAAACCCAACATTGGAATTCAGACTGCTGCGTTCGAATAAGCTTTCATATCGGACCGGAAACAAAGCGTTGTTGCCTTTTACAAAAGCCGGATTTTCACGGGTATCCGTGGAGGCCAAAAAGGGATTGGATGCAAACAGGTCCCCGTAGAAGCTTGACAATGGACCATGGGCAAAGTCATTTCGTTGTACCAGGGAAATCTTTCGCATCAACAGCAGGTTACTGGGTTGATCCGGTGACGAATATAACTGTGGGTAACCGGTTATAGAGGAACTGGCCACCTGAAACTCGTCTGAAGTCATATCACGGACAAAGCTGGACGGATTGGATCCAAGCAGCCTGTTACTGAATTCAATGCACTGGTCAAAGTCTCCTTTGAATAGATAAAACCTTGAGGCAAACGCCAAAGCTGCGTTCAGGTTGAAGTGGTACTTACCTGAATTTGCAAAAAATCCCTCATCTACCAAATCAATTCCTCTCAACATGTCCTCCTCTACTCTATCGTAAACTTCCTGGACAGTGTTCCTGGAGTATTGTTGAATAAAAACTGTTTCCGGGGTATCTACATATGGTACTCCCTTATCCGTATTCGCTGTGCTTTCGTCATAATGCTTTGCGAACAAATTCACCAGCATAAAATGACCATATGCCCGTGTAAGTAAAGCTTCTGATTCTGTTGCTCTTTTTTGAGCCTGTAATTCTTCGGTATTCGATGGAAGATCCTCCAGGATTGCCAGTACTTCGTTGGCATGAGCGATAGCGGTATAGGTCTCGAACCAAAAAAAGATCGGGGTATCCTGCTCAGTGGGACCATCGGTAAAATCTTCCCATTGGTAGGCTTGTCGATGATTTGTTCTAATGGTTACCCCTGTAGTAAAACCTACATTATCTGTCATCCAATCAGTAAATGCATAGCTGGAAATACTGTAGGCGTTGGTTAGCAATTGCTGTGCCTTATCCAGATTGTCAAGAGAAACCCGGTTGTCAGGTACTTCGTCCAGAAAATCATTACAGGAAATTGGCATCAACAGCAATAACCCAAATACAAATATCTTCAAATATCTGGTTAGCAAATCATTAATAAACATCACCTTCTTCATTGCTATAATCCTATATTAAGTGAAAAAGTGATTTGCCGTGGTTGTGGTAAAGACACCCCGCCCGACCTGAAAAACTCCGGATCCTGACCATTTAACGCACTATCGGAATACAACAACGCCAGATTTTGTCCCTCCAGCGATAAAGAAGCGTTACTAAGACCGATGCGATTAATAAATGCCGCTGGTACCTGATAACTCAATCGCACTGCCTTCAGTCGAATATAATCCCCTTTGGCAACCCTCAGACCGCTTTTGTTATACAGATCGTAGGCCTGTACTATATCACCACTGCCCTGAGCAACCCCCCGGTCCAGAATCACCGGAATATCGGTTAGTTCCTCGTCTCCCGGAACTGCCCAGCGGTCTGCCAGTTCACCAGGTAAAGCATCAAAATCTGTGTACGCCGCAAAAAATGAATCATTGAGCCGGATTACATAATCCCACTTATAGGATATAAGCGCACTAAGCGAAAAATCCCCATACGAAAACACGTTGTTCAGCCCACCAAAAAGTCTGGGCTCCGCCGGACCTTCAAAGTCCAGAGTAGATACCAGCTCATTTCTTTCCTGCAGATCATAGGAAAACACCCGCTCGCCGTTGGCATCGAAGAACTCCGGAATGCCCTGCTGATTCAGACCGGCAAACTTGGTTGAAAATATACCACGACGCGGTCCGCCCAATACCGCAGCCCCAGTCTGGCCTATAGCATCGGCAATTCTGGGGCCGAAATCGAGCCGGGTAATTTCGTCGCGATTGTACCCGACATTAAAATCAAGATTCCAGTTAAAGCCCCCTTTACTCAATACATGCGAACCTACCGAAGCTTCAAAACCAATGGACTGCATATCCGCAAAATTTCCAACTTTTAAACCCTGACCCCCAATTCCACTGGTTTGCACTACTCCAATCAGATCGAAGCCTTCCCGGATGTAAAAATCGAAACTGGCATCGAGCACACGTTCTTTCAATCCAAAATCCACTCCTACATTAAATTCTTTAAGTTTTTCCCAGGTAAGTTCGGTATTTGTTAAATCCACAATCTGCAGAAAGGGCTCCACGTCCGTAGGTCGAACGGTGACATCAGCCTGTAGATTCAGTAATGCGCTGGCATCCGGTGGAAGGTTCCCGGATATACCATAAGTCCCCCGTACTTTTAAGTAATCGAATTTTTGAAAGAATCCGATGTCATCAAAAAATCCTTCGTTATGCATGTTCCAGGCACCGCTGACATTCCAGGTAGGAAGGTATCTGGCGGCATCACTTTCACCCAGTTGATTGGAGCCGTCATAACGCACGGTAAAATTTGCTACGTATCTGGACTTATAAGCATAGCCTGCATTTAAGAACAATCCAAAGAACCTGTCTCTTTCTTCGCCGATGCTGAAATAGTCTATATTTTGCAGATTGAAAAATTCGATAATGCTAGGATCGGTGACTACCACACCCCCACTTTCGAATACAACACCCAACCCGGTAGAACTGGTGGAAGATCGGTTGGTGAATCTGATCTCTTCACCGGCTAGAACATTTATCTCGTGAATGGTATTGTATGTTTTGGACCATTCTATGCTGATACGGTTGAAAAAATTGATCAGGTCCGTTTGGTCAACATAATTAAACCCTCCCTCCGGCAGCACCACTTTAGGGTTCAATCCAGGATTATCAGGGTCCCTGAATAACAGGTTGTTATTGTCCTGAATAAATTGAGTATCATTTGCCCTGAATGCTTCAGCCTGATTAGAACGCTCATGTACCATGTGATCTCTAATGGTATTAGCATATCTGGCCTGGACCACACCTTTTACCGCCAGATTATCATTAGGTCTTACTTCGAAGTCCGCCTGAGCAGATACATCGACTACCTCTATATTCATTTTGTTGAACTCCAACTCATCGAGTATATTAAACGCCGCGTAGTTTCTGCGGAAATATTCGCGATCACCATTTTCATCATATGGGCGAATGGAACGGGCGGTATTTAATGAATAGCTGAAGGGGTTAATGTCAAATCCACGGCTGTATCGTCCTGTCAGGGGATCAAATTCACGGTTACGAGTGCCGGGTGCATCCTGATCTCTGTAACTGGCCGTGAGTTTTAACCCGAAGGTAAATTTGTCGGAAATGAAGAAGGTATTCCGGGTAGTACCTGTAAATCGCTGCACTTTATCGGCAATAGTCTGTCCCTGATCTGCCAGATAGCTTATGGAGTAATAGCTGTTGGACTTTTCGGTCCCTGCAGTAAAGCTTAATGAATGTTGCTGCTGCAAACCAATATCTCTGAACAATACATCGAACCAATCTGTGTTGGCATTTTCGTATTGATTAAGAAATTCATTATTAATACTACCGCCCGGGCCCCAAGGCAATTGGTGATTACCAATCAGTGCAAACATCTTGCCCATGGCGCCGTAGTTCTGCGCTTGTACCGCAGTACTGGGTTCGATAAGCGCTTTACTGACCAGTTCCCTGTAAACTGACATTTCCTCAGCAGAATTCAACAGGTGAAAATCGTTGTAGGTTGGTCTTAGCTTTGCTGAAAAATTACCGGAGTAGTTTACCCGTAATGCTCCACTGACGCCTCTTTTTGTGGTAATCACGATCACCCCATTTGCGGCCCGTGCTCCGTATATGGCAGTTGCCGAGGCATCTTTCAAAACCTGAAAGGATTCGATATCATCCGGATTCAGGTTGGCCACTGATGAGCTAATCAGGGTATTGGCATTTCCCGATAGCAGATCCTCGGTGTTTACATTGGCCAGATCTTCAAGGATTACGCCATCTACCACGAACAGGGGTTGGTTGTTACCGTTAATTGAGGTATTTCCCCTGATTCTAATTTTGGGTGCTGTACCGAAAGTTCCAGAGACATTTTCGACACTTACACCGGCTACTCTTCCCTCCAGGGACCTGCTGGCATCCGCTACACCTTCGATCCGAATATCGGACATTTTTACATTTTCGGAACTTCCGGTAAACAACTTGCGATCAATATCCTGAAAACCAGTCACCACCACTTCATCAAGAAGCTCAGTTGATTCCTCTAACACCAGGTTCCAATTCTGATTTGCACGAACCTCTCTGCGGGTGGTCTCCATTCCCACCATAGTGAAAATCAAAGCCACGCCATCCTCTGCCTGAAGGGTAAAATTCCCATCAAAATCAGTTACCGTGCCGGTGGTGGTATTTTCAATATTTACCGCAACTCCTGGTAGTCCCTGGCCCTGAGCATCTTTCACGGTACCGGAAACAGTCCGTTGATTTTGACCATAAACACCCAACCCGAAGAACATCAGGAAGACCAGCATTCGCCATAGGTAACCTCTCATTAGTGCATAACTAACCCTCATAAATAAATCATCCCTCAACAAAACCCGTCTGAGTTGACCCTATTGCAATTCAAATGTTATGTCGACATCAAGAACATTCCCGTTGCTGTCCTGTAAAAAAATCGAAATAAATCCTGCATCACCAGCGTCATTTTTAACGGTGGCTGCTTCCAATGGATTGAACTGGGCACCTATCATAGGTACCAGGTCTTCTGATTGAATATTTTCCGGATCGCCATCAAAGTCAAATATGATGAACGTCCAGTCCTCGTCACTTAAAACTACCTCGTTGAAACCGGGATCTACCGTTCCTCCAATGGGTCCTGCACCAACATTGGTAAATATGCCGTCCACAAAACCACTCTCATTATTTGGATCGTCCGGTGCCATCTGCAAAATAATGTCTGGCAATTGATCGGTACCCGCTTCATCCGGATCCCAGGCCTCCGCGCCATTAAAAGCGGGAAATACATTTAAAATATACCCGGTTACTACCCTTTGATGAACTCTAAAAGTTCGTGACAAAGAATCCACCTGGTTGTCGGCGGTAAAAGCCCTTAAAGTTACCGTTACATCACCTGGAGTGGAAAAGGTAATTGTAGGAGATATATCTGTAAATACCTGACCACCCCCAAAATCCCATTCGTAGTTGTCAGCATTAGTTGTCAGGTTGTCAAACATCACTGGAATTCCTACCTCTACTACTTCTGGGTCTAGAAAAAAGTCTACCAACGGAACAGGAAACGGATCATCTTCACTACACGAAATCGTCACCAGAAGGAAGAGAAATAGGCTTAGTGGTTTATAAAATTTGGTCATACGGATAGTTTTAATGTACACAGTAAGTTAATGAGATTTCAGATATCATACCATAAAAAGCCTGAAATTATGGTTTTGCAGATTAATCATCAATAATGTCCACGTTTATTAAACTTAAGAGATAGAAATAATTTTAAATTGTTACTCCGAGGACGAAATAAAGAACAGTCTGGTTGTCCTGCTGAAAATATATATCGAAAATTACCAACAAAACAATTATACTGTCAACATTGCTACGCTCTTCTAAGTTCAGAAACGAATCGGA
This sequence comes from Cyclobacteriaceae bacterium, assembly GCA_021604845.1. Classification (GTDB taxonomy): domain Bacteria; phylum Bacteroidota; class Bacteroidia; order Cytophagales; family Cyclobacteriaceae; genus SZUA-3. Next base: position 8,088 of record BQJT01000027.1, on the reverse strand, counting down.
CTTGACACACCGGAGGCGTCATATTGAGGAAATTTGGGAATCTGCCCATCGGGTGTAAAAGGGAGACAGATCTTATTTTAAAACGAAATAACCATGAGTGAAAAAAAACACATACTTATCATTACCGGCGATGCCGGTGAAAGTTTTGAAATTCTTTATGCCAAACATCGACTAACCGAAGCCGGCATTGCCTCTACCATCGCCGCACCACAGGCAAAACCACTCAACCTGGTAATTCATGATTTCGAACCCGGGTGGGATACCTACGTTGAGCGCAAAGGTTATCTTGTCTCCGCTGACAGAAGCTTTGATGACATCAATCCTGAGGAATACGATGCAGTCCTCTGTCCCGGAGGGCGTGCTCCCGAATACCTGCGAAACGACCCCAGGGTTTTAAAAATCATTGATCACTTTTACCAAAACGGCAAATACATTTTCGCCATTTGTCATGGGGTTCAAATTTTGGTTACCGCAGGTCTGGTTGATCAAAAACGGGTTGCCTGCTACGAACATGTTAAGTTCGAGGTGGAGTCATGCGGAGGTATATATGTTAATGATAATGAAGCAGTTATAGACGGTAAGATCGTCACCGGAAAAACATGGCAATCTCATCCCGAATTCTATAGAGCAGTGTTTCAGTGTCTGGCAAAAGAAGTGAGTTATGAATTATGAATTATGGGTTATGGGTTATGAGTTATGAGTATAACCCAATCCATAACCCATAACTGATTAAACGTTTGGCTGAGGTGTCATCCTTAAGTAAGGACGTATCTGCGTATAGCCTTTAGGAAATTCTTTATCAGCTACATCATTAGAAACTGATGGCAGAATAACACAATCTTCTCCTTGTTCCCAGTTAACAGGAGTGGCAACTTTGTTATAAGCAGTTAATTGTAAGGAATCTATAACCCGTAAAATTTCGTGGAAATTTCTTCCGGTAGAAGCCGGGTAAGTCAGCGTCAATTTTACCTTCTTATCAGGGCCAACAATAAACACCGATCGAACAGTTGCCTTTTCATCTGCATTGGGATGGATCATATCGTATAATTCAGCTACTTTCCGATCTTCATCTGCAATCAGCGGGAAATTAACCGAGGTGTTCTGGGTTTCGTTAATGTCCTGGATCCAACCATGGTGCGAATCTATCGGATCAACGCTCAATGCAAGTACTTTTACATTACGCCGATCAAATTCTGATTTCAACCTGGCAGTAGCACCCAGTTCAGTAGTACATACCGGAGTGTAATCCGCAGGGTGAGAAAATAATACGCCCCAGGAATCCCCCAGCCATTCATGAAAATTAATCTCACCTTCAGTGGTTTCAGCGGTAAAGTTTGGAGCTTCGTCTCCTAATCGTAATGTGCTCATTTTCTAAAATTTTGGTTTTAAGTAATTTGCTGCCTGTGGGCAGACATGTTTTGTTTCGTGTTAAGCAATTATCAAGATGTTAAAAAGCAGCAAGTTTATCCAGTGAAACTTACCGGATAAACCAAACTCATTTATAAAACTCGAGAAGTTTGCCTATTGATTCGGGGTTCAAGTACCTCCGATATTATAAGTACGAAAGAAGTGGATATCACGGACAACTATTCTGCTATTATCTGCCGGCAATTTGTAAAAAAGCCAGTTGAGCCATTTCAATGCCAGTTCATTGTTAATTGTTAATTGTTAATTGTTAATTGTTCATTGCTCATTCATTGTTTATAGCCCTGATGAACCATGGATCATCACCAAACCTGGTCTGTAAATGGGTCAAAGCCGATTGGTTTTCACTACTTTCCAATTGGGACAGACTTAAAGCCAGTTGAAATGCGACCAAAGGAGACTGGTCATTTATCATATCATTCAATTTTGAAACCAGATTCGGGTAATTTTCTGCCAATCGAATTGCATGAACTCTTAACTGCGGCTGGCTATCTTCAAGCACTCCGCTGATGATATTTTCATTTAAACCTGCCAGCGATTCCAAGGCATACAGGGCATGAAGCCGGGCTATTGGAGTTGGGTGATTGATTAACATATCTTTCAGCTGTGGTAGTACTGATTGGTCTTGTCTCTCTATTAGCAGTCTTTGTGCGGTCAGCCTCCACCACCGGTTTTCGTGCGCCAGCAGTTCCACTAAATCTCCGGTAACCCGCTCCCCTGGGAATGGTTGAGATCCAGGTGTTGTCGTGCCGTTTTTCGGTACAATCCGGTAAATGCGTCCCATGTCATCACCACGGTAAAAATCCATATCTTGTTTAAGGTCTTCCGGTATTGACAACGGAGTTTCAATGTGCTGTCGATACATATCCATAATCAACAAACTGCCATCAGGTGCTACCGCTAAATTGGCCGGCCTGAACCACGAATCTGTGGAAGCCAAAAATTCCTTATCAGATTCTGACTGGTGTCGCTTCGCAACAAACAAGGGTCCCTGGCCTGTAACCAGAATATCACGATGGACCAGATTTCCTGCAACTTCACCGGTAAACACCGACCCATGATAAGATTCAGGAAATAAATTGGCTGAATATATTGTACCTCCTGAACATCCGGTGAAATGGTCTTCGGCATATTCTATGCGGTCCATCATCTCTGTATCATAACGTTCCTGGCGGCGTCGCGTGCGTTCCGCCCTCCAATAAGGAGCAGGAGTTAACTGGAACATCTCCAGATCATGATCTGAAATGTTTTGCACAGGGGCTTTGGGTTGATTGACCGAGTCGCCCTTAAGGTACTCCCAGGGAATAACAATTTGCGACAAATGAATGGTATTCTGGGTACTGAATCTGTTGCCCCAGTCATCAATAGCCTGACCAAACTGAGTTGATCCTGCAGCCGGTTCAAACAAACCCAGGTCAAGCCGGAATCTAAAATCTGTTCCCTGGACAGAAACTGGTTCAATTTCAGGCTTTCTGATAAACTTTACTGATCCTGGATTTCCGTGGTTGGATCCATAAATCCAATTGTCCACATTGAATTTCAGGTTGGTGATTTGAGCCTCACTGTTGTTTTCGAAGAACCCTGTAAACAATACCTCTTCGCTGTCCGCTTTGTGATCTCCATCCAAATCTTTCAGGTACTTGATTTGGGGAGCGGAGCACACCAACAGACCACCCTTCCAGGGATAAATACTGGTTACTTCACTCAGGCTATCCTGAAAAATTACCGAAAAATCTACACGACCATCTTGGTCAGTATCCTGAAGATATCTAATGCGACTACGGGCTTTGCCTTTATCGGGTTTATAGGGATAGTCAAGCATTTCAGCCACATAAGTATTACCAAATTCGTCGAAAGCAATATCAACCGGGTCAATCACATGCGGTTCTGCGGCAAATAATTCAATACGAAACTCAGGGCTCAGTTGAAATGATTCAAGAGCCTGTTCCGGAGTCAATGGTCCAGGATAATTTTGTTGCCGGGTACATTGGGAACCAAAGCACAAGATGAATAGCAAAATGGGCCACCACCAACGTCGGTACCACCACCGGTGTTTAACTATGTCTGATATTTCGGAAAGAGTTGAGGTTTTGTTACTCAATAACATTTTGTATTTTAAGGTATTGTGAATTAAAATAAAAAACAAATCCTTACCCCCAATCCCCTTGACTGCTAAAACCCGGTTTACATGCGTTGAGCAGGAATGTTCTTTGCATAATGTTGTTCGAAACTATACCAGATTCTTAAAATTCGCAATCAGCTCCCGCAGTAATATTATTAAACAGCTATCTATGGTGCTTATTTTAGCAGCGGCCTGTCTATTCAGTTGCGCTCCTGCTGAGGAACAGAATTTTAGGGTCGCTACCTTTACCGTTAGCGCAACGCCTGCAATTGGTGTCCCCGTTGCATATGCTAAAACAAGATCAATTGCGGACTCCCTGACTGTAAAAGGCGTTGTGATCTATTCAGATCAGAAGCCTGTGGTTTTGTGTGCAGTAGATTGGCTTGGAATCGCCAATGAAGGACTCGACGCCTGGAGGAATAGCCTGGCGGAAGCGGCCGGGACTACACCGGACCAGGTATCTGTTCACGCTTTGCATCAACACGATGGTGCCCGCTGTGACTACACTACCGCCAGGATATTAAGCAATTACGGACTGGGCGGGTGGCGATATGATACGGCATTTATGTCCCAGACCATTTTAAAAGCAGCTTCTGCGCTCAAACGGGCTAAATCTGAGGCTAAATCTATTACGCATATGGGTTATGGTCAAGCCGTAGTTGACCGTGTTGCCTCAAACCGCCGCATTTTAGGCGAAGATGGTCAAGTAAGTATTACAAGATGGAGTAGTACCACCGACTCCGCTGCCATCGCTGCTGAAGAGGGGCTTATTGACCCCTGGTTAAAATGTGTTAGCTTCTGGGATGAAAACAAGCCGGTGGTGGCTTTGTATTATTATACAACGCACCCAATGAGCCACTATGGACAAGGTGATGTCAGCGCTGATTTTGTAGGTATTGCCAGGGAAAATCGTGAAAAGGATCTAGGGTTTACCCAAGTATACTTTAGTGGCGCTGGTGGTAATATTACTGCTGGAAAATATAACGATGGTTCACCAGAAAACCGGTATGTACTATCTGACCGGGTAGAGACGGCCATGAAAGAATCCTGGGATAGTCAGGTGAAAGTTCCTATTGGACAATCCGACCTGCAATGGTATACGGCTAAAGTAGCATTGCCCCTGGGAGATCATCTGGTGGAGGAAGAACTTATCGATCAACTTGAAAGTGAGGAAACCGACTCCCTGGAAAAGTTCACTGCGGCAAAGCATTTGGCCTGGTTATACCGCACCAGAGAGGGAAATCCAATTACGGTTTCCGCGCTGAATCTAAAAAACGTATGGCTGCTTAATCTTCCGGGAGAATTATTTGTAGAGTATCAATTGTCCGCTCAGCAAATGCGACCTGATGGTTTCGTGTGTACTGCTGCCTATGAGGAGTATGGTCCCGGATATATTGGTACAAACATTTCATACAGTCAGGGAGGCTATGAATCCAGTGCACGGGCATCAAGAGTTGGACCGGGAGTTGAAGAGGTATTGATGGATGCTATCAAAAACGTGCTTAACGCAACAAATTAACCATCACCGCCGGTTCAGGTTCTCAATGAGTAATATATCCAAGAAATTCATGAAAACAGGCACTCTTGTTATCTGTATAATACAACTGGTTTTCTGGTCGGCTTTCCCCCTGTCAGGGCAGTCATCACAGCCTTTTGAAAGTAAAATTCTGGAAAAGCAGGGAGACCTGTCTGCTCAAATGGTTGACGGTATAAGCACTTTTTTGGATAGAAAAACACAGCAAAATGCACTGGCCAGGGATGCACTATGGAATCGTAATTTTTCCACTCCGGAACTGTTTGATGAATCGGTAAAATCTTTGAGGGAACATCTAGCTTTAAGGTGTGGCGTAACCGATGTCCGGGTAACCCCTGAAATACAGGTTTTCACCAACTCATTGCTGGAGCCTTTGCTAATTGAGACCACAAAAATTTCTATCCATGCGGTAAAATGGGCGGTACTGGAAGGTCTATGGGCTGAAGGCTTGCTGGTTAAACCCAAAGGGCCGGTAAAAGCGCGGGTTGTATTATTGCCAGATGCTGATGTAATACCTGAAGTACTGGCTGGAATGACCCAACCTGCAAGCCTGGGATTCGGAGCTGCACAAACTCTGGCAGCACAAGGGTGCGAAGTGCTTATTCCAACACTGGTCAATCGTCAGGACACATATTCAGGAAATCCCAGTATCAACCGGTTTACAAATCAACCCCATCGAGAGTGGATATACCGCCAGGCGTATGAAGTGGGAAGGCATATTATCGGGTATGAACTACAAAAGATCTTTGCTGCTGTTGACTGGATGAATACCAGGGATCAATCGGGCGGCAATATTCCTATTGGAGTGGCTGGTCATGGAGAAGGGGGTCTATTGGCTCTGTACGCATCAGCAATTGATACCAGAATTGCCTCTACGCTGGTTAGCGGATATTTTAATACCAGGGAACACTTGTGGGAAGAGCCTATCTATCGCAACGTATTCGGATTGCTACAGTATTTTGGAGATGCGGAATTGGCGGTGATGTCCTGGCCCAGAACGCTGGTAATCGAACAAAGTCAAAGCATTGAGGTATCTGGTCCTCCGGGAGCAACGGAAAACCGCCGGGGTGCCGCCCCTGGACGCATAATTACTCCCAATACTGCGGAAGTGGAAGTTGAAATAGCCAAAGTCAGACAAATGCTTCCGGAAGACCAGTCGCATCTTCATTGGGTCCACCAGCAGAACGGTGAACCGCAAATGCCTTTTTCCCAGGCTTCCATGGCGCTTTTTGCAAAAGGTCTGAAACTGAATTCGTCAAATCAAAGCACCAGCATATCTGAAATCCAAACACCTGATTTTTGGGTTGACGCCAAAAGCCGGCAGCAGCGCACGGTCAAGGATATTGAGCACCATGTGCAACAAGTTTTACACGACTGCGAACAAACACGAAATCAACAGTTCTGGGACCCGCTTAAAGTCGAGACCTCTTCTCACCAGCAGTTAAAATCAAATTTTCGCCAACAATTCGGTAATCAGATCGGTATGCTTCCTGCGCCTTCCGTTCCATTCAACCCCAGGTCTCGCATACTGCAGGAAACTGAACGTTGGACGCGCTATGAAATTATGCTGGACGTGTGGCCCGATGTTTACGCATGGGGAATCCTGGTAGTTCCCAAAAACCTAAAGCAGGGAGAAAAACGACCGGTAGTGGTATGTCAGCATGGACTGGAAGGGTTACCGATTGATATGGTTTCAAATGATCCCGAATTTAAAAAATATCCCATATATCAGGGGTTGGCAACCAAGTTGGCGGAACGGGGGTATGTGACCTTTGCTCCTCACAATCCGTATCGGGGGGAAGACAAATTCCGGGTATTGCAACGCAAAGCAAACCCACTGGGACTTTCGCTGTTCTCAATTATTGTAGGCCAGCATCAAAGGATCGTTGACTGGTTGGGTAGTTTGTCTTTTGTAAATCCTGATAAAATCGGGTTTTACGGACTTTCATATGGCGGTAAAACCGCTATGAGGGTACCTGCCTTGGTCGAGGGTTATTCCCTGTCAATATGTTCAGCAGATTTTAATGAATGGGTTAAGAAAAACGCCGCCACTGATTTTAGGGCATCCTACATGTTTACCGGTGAATACGAAATGCCGGAATGGGACCTGGGGCATACTTTTAACTATGCAGAAATGGCGGGATTGATAGCACCACGCCCTTTCATGGTGGAAAGGGGTCATCATGATGGCGTGGGCATTGATGAATGGGTAGCCTACGAATTTGCCAAAGTGCGCAGACACTACAATTTAATTGGTTTACCGGACAATTGTCGAATCGAATACTTCAATGGCGTACATAGGATCAATGGTGTGGGCACTGTTGATTTTTTGGACCAACACCTTTGGAAAACAGTGGGAGCGTCAGAAGATTAGAGCATAAAATAAAAGGTGGTATAAGCAGTATATTAATTGATTGGCGCCCACACAGAGCAATAGCCGTTCTCTGCCACCGGGCCTTTCATAGCCAGGCAGGAGCCGCAGGATAAGCCCTCCTGAGATTTGACAAATAATTGACAGTTTTTGCAGTTTCTATCGGCGAAGGAGGACTGCTCCACATAGGCCAGCTGCTTCCGGACTGCCATTTCTGCTTCTGACAAATGACTCAAATCCTGGCAGAAGTCAATCCGTTCATCATCTTGACGTTTGCTGCAACCGCCCTGTATACCCCATACTGAAACTCCTGTTATCCAGTATAAACCTTGTATTAAAAAGCTTCTTCTGCCTCTTTTATTATTTGCTAACAGATTTTTCGACTTCATTCTGACCATTGATTAAATCTTAAAAAAGATTTTGTGCTTATATAAAAAATAGCACAGATAAGACATTATCGCCAAAGAAAAAAGTGCATTAGTAACCCCCAGAACAGGTTCTGATAATCCAATGGCCCCAAGAATCCCCTGATTCCAAATTCCTACAAAATCCCTCAGCCAACCACTTAAAATATTGGAAAAGATGTATATGAAAATTGAATTCATACCTACTATAATAAAGAGTCGTGCCCATTTT
>BQJT01000026.1 GCA_021604845.1 Cyclobacteriaceae bacterium | reverse complement strand
ATCACCATTCGTATCTCGAAGTCCAACGGTTCCTTTTCCATCCCTGGTATTACTCAGCTTTGCATAAATATCCTGGTTTTCATTTACCACAATATGCCTGGTGGGGCCAATACTGTCAACCACCACCAGGGCCTCAAAATGGTCAGGAAGAATCAATCCGCCATTATCCGGATCACTCGCAGGGAGATCCACACCAGAGTTACACCCGGCCACTAAGAAAATCAATGAAATCAGTGCTTTGTATAAATGTGACATCTTGCTTTTAAGTTAGAATTTCCTGTGGGATTACATTTATCTTTTTCTGCCAAATACAAAAAACATTTTGTCTGACCTATTGGTTATCAGTACCAATTGCCTCGGCAATATTTTTAATACCATCCCTTTCCATTAGTAGCAGTAAACCCTTATTGATATTATTCACTACCCCCGGACCTTCATAAATTAATGAAGTGTATAGTTGAAGCAGTGATGCTCCCAATTTTATTTTTTCGTATGCATCCTGGGCTTCAAAAATTCCTCCGCTCCCAATAATAATCCATTGATTTGGATCAATCATACGGTACCAGCTTTTAATGGCTTGATTCATTACTGTTTTTACAGGTAACCCGGAAACCGCCCCACTCATTTTATCAAGTTTTACACTTGATGTTTTCAGGTGATGCGGATTTCCTGAAGCTAAATTAAAAATGAAACCTTTAACAAAATCGAACTGAGAAGCCACATCCAAAAAACCATCAATCTTCACAGGGTCTGAAGTCACGGTAACCTTTAAAAGCAACGGGGGAATGTCCCGGATATGATTAAACGCATTTAATAGAGCCATCAGATTAGCCTTCTCATCGAAAGGCTGTTCTCCATTAGTATTTGGGCAATTGAGATTGACGGAGATGTAAGAAGCGAGGGAGGTGAAAGGCTGTACCGCCTGAATAATGTCTTCGATAGTTTCTTCAACCGGACAGGAACTACCGGTATTGGTTTCTACAACATTGACGCCCAGAGGAATGGAAAGTTTTATATCACGTAATGCATGCGCAATGGATTTAGCCCCATCGTTGGGCACGCCATAGTTCACGATGATACCCCGGTCCTGAGGAATTCTAAACAGTCTTGGCCTGGTTTGATTACCTGCGGAAGGCCTGTTGGAAATAGATCCTATCTCCAAATATCCAAAACCAAGGTGTTGAAGCGCTTTTACCGCATATCCATTCTTGTCAAACCCCGCAGCCAGGCCTACCGGGGTTTTAAAGTTTAATCCAAAGTATTCCTGATTCAGACCGGGGTTATTGACCCCGAACGTCCATTTCCGCAAAAAGCTTTGCCATGGTTCACTACCGGTAATTTTAATAAGTTAATAGTGCTGGCATGAACCCATTCCGGATCAAATTGAAACAGAGCCGGTCTAATTAAGTATTTGTACAAGCTAACCATTTAGTGAATTTACCCAGAAATGATTAACCGGTTGCTGGTACCAGCGGTGATTTAAGTTGATAAAAACTAATCTTGAACGACATTCCCCTTTGCCGGTATCGGATTCAACTTAAATTGACTAGCTAAATGGATGAGGTTCCAGGTCATAATGCTGGTATTCCTAATAGTGAACTCATTTTGTTGACCTGCATCAAGGTAGGATGGTCCCGGGCCTGCTTCTCCAACCCAATAGGAATCAGCTTGAGGAGGTATGGTAAAGCCAATATGCGATAAGCCATAAAGAACATCTCGTGCCACATGTTTACCGCCATCTTCATTTCCGGTAATTAGCACACCACCCACTTTGTTATAATAAATGTATTGACCTGCCTCATTGGTCTCTGCACTATGAGCATATAGCCTTTCCATAATCTTAACCGCTACACTGCTTTTCTCCCCTAACCATATGGGCGTTCCGATGACTAAAATGTCCGATGACTTAATTTTCTCATATAGATCTTGCCAATCGTCATCGGTAAAATCCGGGTCCACAGAAGGCTGGATATTTAAATCAACCGCTCGTATTAAGTTGGTGACAACACCTTGTTGCTCCATAATCTCAATTGAGGTATTTATTAACCCTTCGGTATGAGACCTTGCCGGTGATTTTTTTAATGTACAATTGATATATAGAGAAGACAGCTTGGACGGTTTCTGTTGATTGGTCATTGGATACAGTTTAAAAGGTTAAAATTTTTATTTCCAGGTCTGATTATCAGCTAGTTTGCTTAAGTACAAAAAGCAAACCAGGTCAAACTATAAGCAAATAATAGTAGGAACTCTTTATTTGGCATTTAATTTTACTATCAATTTTCTAATAGCAAGTAAATACATCATGTGAAAAGAACATCACACAACTGAGCGAAAAGGCCACATCATTCAATATATGGCCTGTTGTTAAAGTCCTCTGTCACGCTGTTTTTTTGGTAAACAGAAACACCAGCTTTTTATTCGCCCCACTAAATTGCCGTGGAAAGTGGGACTATTCAACCCAATTTGTAAACAAAAATACACATGAACATTGAGTTCGAACGATGCTAGTTTAGCAGTTAGTATCACTACCCAATATTATAGTTTTGATTATCAGCAAGTTGAATCCAACTGTGAATTCAACCCGATTTGAGCGGGCAATTGGCACCATTCTTACATTATTCTAAACAAGTGATTTTTTTGAGAGGGAAGGTTACCTAATTCTATTGCGTAGAATGGATTCGTTCTATTTCAAGTAGTAGAAAATTTTTTAACTGCCTGATATCTTAAGCGTGGTGTCAGGCAGTTTTTTATTATGTCCGGAATTATGCGGTGTTATCTTGAATTACATTCCGTATGAGCATTTGGATTGATTGTTGAACAAAGAATTGCATGTCCAGGATATTTTTTCAAAAAGATGCCAAAAATCCAATAGATATTTTGCTTCTTTTGGTAGTCATCACCATTCTAATTTACTTGCATCTTATTTAACGCTGTTTTCAAAAGTGATACCACCCGTTGCTAAGCAAAATATCTTAATCGTAGTAATCGGTAGCTTGAAGCCCTTGACCTGTTACATAGTTAAAACTGTCAATAATTAACTGAAAGGTCACATTGAGTTCGTCGATGGATTGTGGGGTATATAGCATGACAAATCCGTCCCAACCGTCCCGTCGTTCGACAGCATAGGGGTGCGCTACTGCCCATCCGGTTTTGATTGCTTCAATGGCCCTATTGGGTTCCAGGAATATATGCAGACTGCCGTCATGATGGATGTGACCAAACTCGCGCTCACCAATTATTGCCTCCTGGACCATTATTTCCAACTGTTCACTTAGCCATATACCATCCCAACCGGCAACCACTGATGGTTGGGATTCAATTCCGGGTACGGAGAACACTCTACGAAACAGTTCATCGTTGACTTCCGGTACCGGATCAACATCAATTTGTTGGTGGGGTACATCTGAGGTAGTGGCAGGTGGGCTCCCGTCACGTTCCGGCAATTCAACTTTTTCAATGGTATATACTATGGTACCGGGAATTACTGCTGCTGGCTCATCTGATGTGCAGCCAAACCCCATAAGAATAGCTAAGGCCGCTATCAAATGCCTGATATCTCTGTGATCGATGATATGAGTGATTGGTAGCATGTTAGGTTAAAGCTATTTAAATTTTGTGAGATATTACTAAAATTAACTGCGGCTTATGAGTCTATAAAGACCAAATGAGTGCGACCAGTCTTTAACATATGTGATCTTTATCGACCGGTTCAGCCAACGGTTAAGCAAAGCGGACAAAGCGTATCTTACCAGGAAATCTTACCACAAGGAAGACTTTCAACCACAAAAAGTTACTTTCATATTTATTGGGTCAGGTTTTGAATTTCCTGGGCTAATTTATCTGCTTCTTCCATCTTCCTGGCATATAATTTTAAATCACCAGATCTTTGAATATCTCTAGCTTCCAACATCCTCTTTTTATATTCTTTGCGCTTTTTTTTCAAAGGATCATTTTTGAATAGACCAAACATAATTTGCTGTTTTATTTATAATGATAACTCCATGGGTAGAACATTGTTTAATTATTCCAATGTAAATGGAATCATACTCAAGCGTTTGACTACCCAAACCTACCAACGCGACCCGAGATATTGCTAAAATTAACTGCTGCTTATTGCACAGGGACGACTTGCCAGAATATTTGAAAGAGGATCTGCGGAGACAGGTCCGACGATCCTTAAAGGCATCCAAAAGACATTATATAAGCAAAGTGCAGGACTGAACTAATACTTGGCTTATCTTGGCGGTAGTAAGCAAGGGATAACCCAAGAACAAATGAGAAAAGAAGAATTAGCAACTGAATTTGAAAAAATAAAACCCCAGCTTAAATCTTTCATACTGCGGATGACCACAAATGTCCACGATACGGAGGATATTATTCAAGACACCTGGATAAAAGTAAGCAGTAAAATTTCTTCTTTTAAAGAGGAGTCCTCTATTAAAACCTGGCTGTTCTCAATTGCTTCCAACTTGGCTATTGATATCTTAAGAAAGAAGAAGAGGTGGTCAGAAAATGTAACGGATATTTGCAAGGAAGCCGCCATGAAAAATCCTGCCCATTTTCAGGAGGTTATGAAAATTATTGAAACTTCAGAATACGCCAAATTTGAAATCAAGGAACATATTGCATTTTGCTTTTTGTGTATCGCCAAATCACTCCCTTTGGAACAGCATCTTTGCCTGCTCTTGAAAGAAATACATGATTTTAAAGTAAAGGAAATTGCTATCATTCTTAAAACTACAGATGCCTTGGTAAAGTACCACTTGCATTCAGCTCGACAAAAAATGATAGAACTTTTTGAAGGGCGTTGTGCTTTAATCAATCAACAGGGGATCTGTCACCAATGCACGGAGATGAATGGCATTTTTAATCCGAAACAAAATGTTCAGGAGGAGTTGATGAAAATAAAAATGGTAAGGGAAGCAAAGAAAGCTAATAAAGTACACTTATTCGATTTGCGAATGGAAGTTCTGAAAGAAATTGACCCTTTCAACTCGAAAGCCCACGAATTGCAATTGCATCATCTTGAGCACAATAGAAAAGTAATGGAAAAATACTTAAAAGAAAATCCCTAAAATTCCTATCGTTTTTTTGCCCCCGTTCGTCAAAGCATAAACATTGACAATGAAATATTTCATTACAATTATTATGTTCATGACAAGTTTATCTGCTTCAGCACAAAATGGAAAAGCCACTACAGGTAAGAAAACCTTTAGCCGTACAACTACGATTAGCCAATACATTGATGCCGGCCCATCCATAGTTTGGGCCTTGCTCACCAATGCCTCTGACTTTTCTAGATGGAACTCGACAGTTGTTTCCATTGAAGGTGAAATTCAGGAAGGCGAAAAAATAAGATTAAGAAGTACGCTTGACCCTAACCGCACCTTTAAATTAAAAATAAAGGAAATCATCCCCAACCAAAAATTGGTTTGGGGGGATGCCCTGGGGAAAAGGACTTTTATTTTGGAAAAAAAGGGAGACCAAACACTTTTTAAGATGTCGGAAAGAATAGGTGGGTTGATGTTTCCCATTTTTGCCAATAAGATTCCCTCCTTTGATGAATCTTTTGAAAAATTTACAGCTGACCTGAAAAAGGAAGCTGAAACCATCGCCCGCAGTAAGTAATTCATCTCTTTCCAAATACTCATTGGCCTAATTCTACCAATTATCGGATTTTTTAAATAGTGGACTAATTAAGAATTAGTTAGGCAAATTGTTAGGCACATAAATAAAAAAGTACCTACAAATTAATGTAGGTGCTTTGATCCCGATAGCTATCGGGTAGAGCCCCCTGACGGGATCGAACCGCCGACCTACTGATTACAAGTCAGTTGCTCTACCAGCTGAGCTAAGGAGGCAATATCAGGTAGCCGAGCTATCTGATTTAAATTTCTTTCTAACATGTTACCAGCACAAGTTACGCTCTGCTGGTGCTTTCGCGCTTCCTGGCTCCTCCCTAAAATGATCCACCGGATCATTTCTTAACGGTCGGTCCTCAGCTGAGCTAAGGAGGCAATATCAGGTTGGGTGCAAAGATAATGCTCCGGCTTCTTATTTGAAGCTTTTTCCGAAAAATTTAAAACTTTAATTATACCATAGGTAGCTCCACACCTACCAATCGATTTAAAGTCGTGTGTGGGTAATTGTGTGTGCTATAATTCCTAATTCTTAATTTCTAATTTTCTAATTTTCAATGGTCAACTGCATCTCCTCTTCCGTCAGCCATCCACCGCCCAGCGCTTTATACAACTTTACATAGGCATTGAACAGTTGTTGGATGGTATCCGACAAATTCAACTGTGCTTCAAATGCCTGTCGCTGGCTTTCAATTATTTCCAGGTAACTGGTCACCCCCTTGTCGTATCGTTCGGTAGACAAGTACTGCGCATTCTGAGCAGCCGCTACGTGGTCCCGCCGCGCTACCAGTTCTTCTTTTAATGTTGATATCTCCACCAGTGCATCTTCCACTTCACGGAACGCGGTTATTACGGTAAACTCATACGCATATAAAGCCTGTTCGGTTATCCGCCGTTCAATTTCTACCCGTCTCTTATTCTTACCAAACTCAAACAATGGTCCTAACAAACTTCCCCCTATATTAAACATGGCATCACTATCGGTAATTTCAGAAATCTCACTACTGGCCACCCCAAGCACCCCCGTAAGACTAATAGATGGAAACCTTTGCGCCACCGCCACTCCAATTCTTGCATTCTGTGCATGTAATAATTGTTCTGCCTGAAGAATATCGGGCCTCCGCTCCAGCAGCATGGAAGGAATGCCCACCGGAATATCCGGGGATAGTTCCTGCTGTTGAAGTTCAAGTCCAATGGGTATAGGGCCGGGATTCCGTCCCAGCAGAATGCTAAGGGCATTTTCAGTTTGTGCCACCAATCTTTGAAAAACCGGCACTGCAGAAGCTGCAATGGCTCGCTGAATCTGTGCCTGATTTAAATCAATTTCAGCCACGATTCCTTCATTGAACCGCGCCTGAATAATATCTTCTGATTCCTGTCTTAGCTCAAGCGTCTTGCGGGAGATTTCTTCACGCCATCTGAAATCCAGTAACTGATAGTAGGTACCGGTGATAAATGAGATCAGGCCCAGCTGCACCGTCCGTTTTCCGTATTCACTGGCCAGTAATTCAGCGCGGGCAGCTTCATTGGCTCTTCGAAATTTACCCCAAAAATCCAGTTCCCAATTCAGAGTACCGAAACCGGTAAACAGGTTTGAAGTAGTACCTAAAGGCGCTCCCTGGGCAACATTCCCCCGTTGGGCTCCCACAGAATAACCAAATGACGGCCATACATCGGCTTTGGTGGCTCCCAGCGCTGCCGCGGCCTGTTCAACCCGGCTTGAGGCGATCAATACATCTTTATTTTCCCGTAAACCAATATTTATTAGGGTATCCAATATTGGGTCATTGAACAACTCCCACCATTTGATGTTCAGTACCGAATCGGTCATGGCCAATTGCAGGCTGTCGTAACGGTACACCTGAGTTGAATCGATTGCATCCCTGGTAGCATTAAAATTGGGGCCTACCATGCATGAGTTCAGGGCAACCGCCAGCAGCAACCCAAACAAAAGTGGTCGCAATATGTGCTTAACAGGGCTCATACGGTAATAGCATTATCTTTGGCTCGTTTAAGTGCCCGCTTCTTTTCGTATCCTGCCAGTTTGCCAATTAAAATAAACAACATTGGATACAGGAATACACCCAATAAAGTGGCGATACTCATCCCGCCCAGCAGCGCCATTCCCATAACTTTCCGGGCTTCTGCCCCGGTTCCAGAAGCAATCACCAGTGGGAAAACTCCCAGTATGAAGGAAAAAGCAGTCATCAGAATGGGTCTGAATCTGGATCGGGCGGCGTTGATCGCTGAGTCCAACAAGGTCAGTCCTTTCTGGAATTCTTCATTAGCAAATTCCACGATCAGAATGGCGTTTTTAGCGGCCATCCCAATAAGCATTACAAAAGATACCTGTGCAAAAATATTGTTCTCGAAGGTGATACTGAATTGCCGGGCGATCCATAAGAAAAACAGTGCGCCGAAGATAGCAAATGGAGTACCCAAAAGAATTGAAAACGGCAATGACCAACTTTCATATTGCGCTGCCAGGATCAGGAACACAAACAGCAATGAAAAGGTTAAAATAATGCCTAATGAACCCGATGCTTGTTCCTCCTGAAATGACATGGCATTCCAACTATAACTCATATCAGGGGGTAAGCTCGCGTTGGCTACTTCCTCCAATGCACTCAGTGCCTCAGCAGAAGTATAGCCCGGTGCCGGTGCCCCGGTTACCTCCACCGCCCGATACAAATTAAATCTGTTGGTATAATCCGGTCCGGACATCGGTGAAATTTTGGCAATAGTAGCTAGCGGAACCATATTTCCCTCATTGTTCTTGATAAAGAAATTGTTGATTTGCGATTCATCCACCCGATACTGAGGCTCTGCCTGGACATAGGTTTTATACAACCTTCCAAACCTGGTGAAATCATTGACATAGGCGCCTCCCATAAACGCCCCTATAGTGGTATACACGTCATTCAATGACAATCCCAATTTTAAAGCTTTGGTTTTATCAATATCCATAAATCTCTGGGGTACAGCAGATTGAAAGGTGGTAAATGCTGCTCCGATTTCCGGTCGCTGGTTGGCTTGCATTATAAAGTTCATGGTGTTCTGAGCCAGGTACTGTGGGGTGTTTCCTGCCTGGTCCTGTATCATTATACTGAATCCTGATCCGCTCCCCAGTCCGGGGATTGCAGGTGGGCCAAATGCAAATGCCTGTGCTCCCTTGACCTTCATAGCCAGTTCAATGTTCAATTTTTGTATCACCTCTTTAGCGGTTAGATCACGGTCACCCCAGTCAACCAGGGTAATAAACATAAATCCATTATTGGGAATCATCGAACCCGCCAGCAGACTATATCCGGTAGCGTTTGTTATATATTCAACTTCAGGGTAACTACCTATAATATCTTCTACCTGCTGGCTGATTACATCGGTTCTTTGCAAAGATGAAGCATTGGGAAGCTGAATGTTCACATAGAAATATCCCATATCCTCTTCAGGAATAAACCCGCCTGGTACCAGTTTCCCAAATACCACCGCGCCGATGGTCATTAACACTATGAAAATGACCCCCCTTTTTAACTTTCGGGCTACCACATTGGTAAAGTTCATGTAGGAATCTGTGGAGCGATCCATCCCCTGGTTGAATTTGCCAAAGAACCACCCCAATGGACCTTTGTATGGTTCCGGCTTCTTTAATAAAAGGGAACACAATGCCGGGCTTAAGGTCAGGGCATTAACCGAAGAAACTATTACCGATACCACAATAGTAATGGCAAATTGCTGATAGAGCAGCCCGGTAATTCCCGCCATTCCCGCCACCGGGATAAACACCGCAATCAACACCAGGGTGGTTGCAATGACCGGGGCGGTCACTTTATTCATGGCATCTATGGTAGCTTCTTTTGTGGTCATACCCTTGGCGATATTCACCTGAACCGCTTCTACTACCACAATGGCATCATCCACCACGATACCTATGGCCAGTACCAAACCCAGTAGTGACAGTACATTTATACTAAAACCCAGCATTGGGAAAAACATAAAAGCGCCTATCAGGGAAACCGGGATTGCCAGGGTTGGAATGAGCGTGGCCCGCCAGTCCTGGATAAATACGAATACCACCAGGATTACCAGCAACAATGCGACAATCAATGTTATAATTATGTCCCTGATACCAGCGGTAATGGGCAAGGTCGAGTCGAGCGATACATCGTACCTGATGCTTTCAGGAAAGTTCAGGGCAAGCCGGTCCATCTCTAACTTTATATTTTGGGCTAACTCTACCGCGTTGGATCCGGGAGCCTGATATAAGGCAATTATTGAGCAGCTCTCTCCATTGAGCCTGGGGATCATGCTATAAGTTTCCACTCCAAGGTTAACCGTGGCGATGTCCGCTATCTTTACCTGGGAACCATCCGGGTTGGTCCTTACCACTATTTCCTGGAAGGATTCAACAGAATTGAATCGCTCCGGTAAACGAACGGTATAAGTAAATTCAGTTCCCGGAGGTGCCGGCTCTGCGCCAAATTTCCCACCGGGAACGATTACGTTTTGCGCATTGATTGCGTCCATTATCTCCGGCACTGTAATGCCCAGCTTGGACAACAGATCGGGTTTTACCCAGATCCTCATGGAATAATCGGAAGCACCCAGCACATCTACCCGGCCGATACCACGGATCCTGGAAAGCTGGTCTTTGATATTGATCAGGGCGTAATTACCCAAAAAATCCTGGTCATACCGCCCATCGGAAGTTAAGGTGACCAGCATCAGTTGATTTGGAAGTGATTTTTGGGTGGTAACTCCAAACTTGGTTACTTCCTGGGGCAGCTTGGCTGAGGCTGCAGAAACCCGGTTCTGAGTAAGCACTGTGTTCATATCAGGATCAGTGCCCACCTCAAAAGTAACGTCAATTACCATGGTCCCATCATTGGAGTTGGTGGACTTCATGTAAATCATGTTGTCAACTCCATTGATCTGTTGCTCTAATGGGGTAGCCACTGATTCTTCCACATTAATAGCATTGGCCCCGGTGTAGTTACCGCGAACCTGGACTACCGGTGGTGTAAGATTGGGATATTGCTCAATAGGAAGGTCAATTACCGAAACGCCTCCTACTATAACGATAACAATGGCAATAACCATCGCTACTATTGGCCTGTGAACAAAGATATTACCCGAACTATCTGCCATGAATTAACCCTGCTCTTTGATTTGACTTTGATACACCGCATTTACCGGTGTTACTTTCATGCCAGTAGCCACTTTTTGCATTCCATCCAACACGATCCGGTCATCCGCTTCAAGACCTTCCGTGATCAGCCACAGGTCATTAATCTTATTAGTGGCTGTTACCTGTTGCTCCTTCACGGTGTTATCAGAATCGACCACAAACACTGAATGCTGCCCCTGCAATTCTTTTACACACCTCTGAGGTACCAAAATGCCATTTTTAACGGTTTCAAAATCAACCCGTACCCTGGCAAACATCCCGGGCCTCAATAGTCCTCGCGGGTTGGGGAAACTTGCCTGAATTAAAATGGACCCGGTAGAGGCATCAACATTTCGATCAGCGAATTCCACATGCCCCCTTTCACCGTAGACCGAACCGTCTGCTAAAATCAAGCTTAAATTTTCACCTTGCTTAGGCGAATAAGAAGCACTGTCTTCATGTTCCGCCAGGATCTCCCTATATATTGCTAGAAAGTCTGATTCGGTAAGAAAAAATTCTATTCGAATGCTATCCACTCTGGACACCTCGTTTAATATAACCGGGTTCGGGTCGCGGCCCACAAATTCACCCTGTCGGGCTGAAGTTTTACCGATTAACCCATTAATAGGCGATTTTATAGAACAATAACTCAAATTGATTTGCGCCATTTCGAGATTGGCTTTAGCCGCCCGCCAGGAGGCTTCTGCGGCATCCCTGGAGGCCTGAGTCCGGTCCAAATCACTTTTACTAACCGCATTAATTTCTGCCAGGGGTTTATAGCGCTCCAGCTCACTTTCAGCATTTACCAGGTAGGTATAAGCCTCAGCTACCTTATTATCCATGGACGCTACATCCGCCTCAAAAGGTTGTGAATCAATTGTATAAAGCAGCTGCCCTTTTTTAACCGGTCTACCCTCTTCAAAATGTATGCCTTTCAGGTAGCCTTCAACCCGGGCTCTGATTGGAATATCCTGCAAACCATAAATTTGGCCAACAAAGTCCCGTTGCAATGGAACATCTCTTTGTATCACCTGCATTACCTGTATTTGTGGAGGTGGTGCTGTTGGAGCTACTTGCTCTTTACATGAAAACACCACTAAGAGCAATCCAATCAGGTAGTATCGCAAATGATTTGTGGTTAATCTCATAATCTTCTTACTTTCATAACTAATTCAGTGGCTGATTGATAGGCTCCACTATTTAGAGTATCGGTACCCAATTTAGGGATTTTTATGTGAATCTTAATCTTGTGGTGTCCAAAATCAATTTTAAAGTTTTCAGAGATAAAACTGCCCTATCCCTATTGCTTTTATTCACTTATTAACTGCCAATGGTTTGCTGGTTTGTAAATAGGCCACCAATTCGATCACTTGCTGATCCGTCATGGTTTGCAACAGACCTTCCGGCATCATGGATTTTTCAGCAGTTTCCCTGGACATGATATCCGAGACGCTTATTACCACCCGGTCCTGCCCCACTACCCGTAAATTCACTTGCCGGTCGCTTTCTGAAGTGATATTGCCTACATAAGTGCGTCCGTCCCCGGTAGTGATGGTAACCATCCGATAATCATCCTGAATATCACCATTGGGATCCAAAATGTTACCCAGCAGATATTCCAGGTTATCCCGGTTGGAGCCGGTAAGATCGGGTCCTAAGCTTCCGCCCTCACGGTACATCTGATGGCAGGCTCCGCAGGATTTATCAAAAAGCAATTTGCCATTATTTAAATTTGCAGATCGTATTGCTTCTGGGGTGATTAATTGTTGATACCGGGCAAACTCCGCTTCCTTGTCAATAGAAAGCTCATCAATAGGCCCCCAGGTTTCCACAAACCCATTGCCGACTACCCTCCTCAGCTGACGCGCCACATAAGCAGGAATATCACTCTTAGCTATGGTTCCATCTTTCAGCCTGGCAGTAATCAGGTTACCATATACTGGCCTGGAAGCCATGGTCTGCACTACTTCCAACTTTTCAATCTGATTGAAATCAGCATACCATTCAAGTAGTTCATATCCCAGACTACCATCATTATAGGCAGCCAATGCTCTGATGGCTTCGATCCTTAAGCCTGGGTGCTCCCAAAGACCAGGCAACTCCGGCAGCAATTCCTGCCTTTGTTTTTCTGCCAAGGCCCTGATAGCAATATTTCTCTGTTTAATATCAGCTTGCTCATTTTTCAGGGTAGCCAGATACTGCATTGCCGCCTCGCTATCCCCAAACTGCTGTGAAATTGCCAGCGCTACACCGGCGGTTTGCGGGTTTTTTGAAAGTGACAAGTATACTTGCTTCCACTGCGGCGGGGCTTGCAGGTCTGACCTGCCTTCCAGCCCTTCCAAAAATCCCTGTAATAATACCCGCTGGTTTTTAGAGTTTTCTTTAACTGTCCCAATAAGCCCCGCAATTAAATCCACATCAACCATCCTTCTGGTGGCAAACCGAGCCAGCAAAGGAATGTCTGTTTTCGCAAGCAGCTTCAACGCACGTTCCGGTTCCTCTGCGAACAGTGGTTCAACCCCATACCAAATCATCTTGGGAATATTGTGGTCTGCAGAATCCTGCGGATGTGCCTGTAGACCTTCAACTATGGCCCACCTATGGTCTTTCGCGATGCGTTGAAGGGCGGCGGCCAGGTATAAGCGAACCACCGGTGATTTTTCCTGCACTGCCATTTTCGAAAATCGATTCAAAGCCGAAGGTGATGGGTTACGATCTTCGCACAGAAACTGTATCGACCAGGCACGAATATATTGGTCACTATCTGTAGTCAACTCAACTAACCTTTGTGATTCCAATTTGGAAGTTACTTGCAGAGACCACAAAGCCCGCAGCCGGTGGTCACTACTGCTGCTTTCTGCCAATATCCGCTCCAGGGTTGACAGCGCTTCATTATCTAAAGATCTTTCGGCGGATCTGGCCTGTAAAATCACCCGTGCCCTTCTGGCATGCCAGTCACTTTTGCTGGTTTGCAAATGCGCCAACTTATTATCGCTTAGCTCTTTTAGATTATCATACCTCCCGCTCCATTCATCTGCCCGGGATTCTATAGGGCTGACCCTGAAGATACGCCCGGTTTCTTTTTGCAATACGCTGTTACCGCAAATGTCTGCGTCGTGCCAGTCCAACACGTACAAATCACCGGAGGGTCCAATTTCCATACTGAAACCAATCCATTGAGCATTATTCGCCAGTACGAAATCCTCCGCATGCTTTGCCACGAAACCAGATCCCTGAGGTTCCAGTATATCTGACAGTACCGCGTGCTCGTGAATGTTTGCCATAAACAACCTCCCCTGATGTTCCGCCGGAAAAGCATCAGATTGGTAAATTCTGGCGCCCCCATGGGCAGAACGATGACTATGATCAACGATGGTTCTAATGTCCTGGTAGACGTATGGATTGAAGTGCTGTCCTCCCTGTCGGTGATAAATACCCCCTGGTATAACATGGAACATATGGGGAATCACACAGGCGGTAATAAACAATTGCCCTTTGGAATCATAATCGATGCCCCATGGATTGCTAAAGCCGTGCGCCACCACCTCGAATTCCTTCTTCAGCGGGTGAAATCGCCAGACACCCCCGTTGATATCAACCCCTGCTCCATCCAGAACATCAGGGAACTCATCCCGATGCCGGTATAAACGGCCCTGTCCTTCCGGTTTTCTAATCCTTGAAGGGGTAGCAAACCCTTCCAGCCCGTATAGCCAACCGTCTGGCCCCCAATGCAGGCTGTTTATGGTTTCATGCCGGTCTCGAATACCCCATCCGGTAAGCAAAACTTCGATGTCGTCCTTATCGGCCAGGTCATCCTGGTTCTTATCAGGGACAAACAACAAATTTGGAGGAGCCCCCAAATACAAACCGTCAAATCCTACCGCGATTGCCGCAGGAAATGGAATACCTTCCAGAAAAACTTTTCTGCTATCCGCTACTCCATCCTGATCGGCATCTTCAATAATTAGGATTCGACTGGTACCATCATTGGAGAATCCGGACTGGCGGTTTTCATAATCCCTGTTTTCAGCTACCCACAGCCTGCCGCGGTCGTCCCAGCAAAACGCCATGGGCTGGGTGATCATTGGTTCGGAGGCCCAGGCGTTCACCTGGAAACCCTGCTTGACAGTCATGGCCTCAACCGCCTCTGCGGGGTTTAAAAATTTAGCATCCTTCCCCTCCTGCTGGGCAATCCTCCATAAAATCGCTGTACTGTATAATGATTCACTGCCGATGTATTCATTCCACAAATTTGACATTTCCACATCGTCCAGGGTTCCGGTATAGGCAACAAATTGATGCTTAATAATTTGAGTATGCCCCTGTTCAATTTGCCAGTCTCCTGCAATCGCCCGACTGGGTCCCACTCCATACTGTCCATCAATCCGCCAGGGGGTAGGAAATTCTGCATTTTGCGGATGATCAAATATGGCAATATGTCCCCAATCATCCCTGCCCTCAACTTCCATGCCTACATCCACCCACATAGCACGCTGTCGGTCTGCCCGTTCATCCCGCTGGCGCGCCGCATTTACAACCTCGGCGGCTATTTCCTTCTTCCAGGGCATTCGCAGGAATAGTCCCCCATAATCAAACTGGTTGACGGTAATATTCTCGAGAGCTGTTCCGTTCCACTCTAATGCAATTAGTAGTTTTCCATTCTTTTCTTTCAAGGTCCACTTCTGGGTTTCTTTCATCACCGGGCTTCCCCGCTCATCAAGCATATGATAAACCGTTTGCCAGCTTACTTCCTCCCCTTCCGGCACCAATACCGAAGCAGAAACACGCTTCCAATATTTTTCATCGAAGTTGTGGAAATAGTCCCTGCCTATCTGCGCCTTTATGGGCTCTGGCGTATCATCCCGGTAAAACCATTTCTTAACGGTGTCAATGGGTGCCTGCCCCCCATTAACCCGGGTAAATCCCCAGTAAAGACCGGTCTGGTGTTTATGATGCCCCGGTGCGAGCTCGGTGAGGCTGCCAACCCCGTCAGGAGCCATGATCGGATGCAGATAGGGCCGCATACCTGGTTTGGCATTTTGTACCAATAGGGGGCTCTGCGAGCCGGATCGATAGATGGTGATGGTTGAATCGGATTTTGTTATTTGAAATCCCAATGAATTTTCAACCCCGGAATCCGGGCTACCGCAACTCCAAACAATGGCACTCAAAATCCAAAACCCGGCGACCAGCCTGCCCGCAACTAAAATCTTAAAACCAACACTAAACACTATAGTTTTACCTCACAATTCTGTGCAGCTGACTTATAAATAGCTTCAACCACGGTTATATCTCGCAAACCTTCTTCACCCGGTACTATCAGCGGAGTGCCATTCATAATTGCTTCAGCATCCTCATCCATCTGTTTTGGTTGTTGCCTTGCCAAAGGAAAGTTTATTTCCGTGCCGTCAGACATGCTCCCCTGGTTACCGCCATATCCGGACTGAGGTTCCATTTTTAACCAGCCCTTCTCATAATTCACCTGCAGGTAGTTCATCCCAATACCAAAACTGGTATGGCAGGCAGCCCTGGCGCCGCTGGGAAATTCCAATTGGAACATCATGGTTTCCTCTACCTCATGATAAACTTCAGGTCTGGTGGTGGATGCCTGTGCGGTTACCGCAACAGGTTCTTCACCAGTAGCCAAACGGGCTCCTTGTAATGCATACACTCCCATGTCACCCATTGCTCCTCCTCCCATGGCTTTCTTTTGTTTCCAATGATCGGTCCGACCATCGAAATATCCGGCAGCTGAAGTAATCATCTTTACCTTACCAAATGGCAACTCTTTTCCGACTTTCATATAGGCCTGAATATTGGGATCGTGTTGACAGCGGTATCCTATAGCCAGTGTAACACCATTATCCTTACAAGCCTTGATCATGCTTTCACATTCTATTACCGATGGTGCCATAGGCTTTTCACACCACATATGCTTACCTGTTTGGGCTCCTCGAATGGTATATTCTGCATGCATGGAAGGAGGCAATACCACATAGATCACATCAATATCAGGATTGTCAGCAATCTGGTCATAGTTTTCATAATTGTATACATTTTTATCGCTGATACCGTATTGTTGCTGCCACTTAGGAATTTTATCCGGACTCCCGGTTACGATCCCGGTCAACTTACATTTACTGGTTTCCTGCAGTGCAGGAGCTAAAATACTGGTGCTGTAATAACCCAGACCCACCAGCGCTACGCCCAGCTGGTCCTTTCTGCGCCTGGTAGCGCCGATTAAAACATTTGGAGAAAATACCGTGGATGAGGCAATAATGCCGGTCTGCTTTATGAATGTCCTGCGTTGAATACTCATGACTTTTGTGGTAATGTTAAGCAACCAATATATCACAGATTATCCCCAATTCATAGTCGGAGGCAGATTTGAAAATCTCTAGAATGTGACAACTTCCGGCTTTCCGGATCTAAAGCTGTCGAAGATGACCGGGGCGCTAAACGAGAAACTGAATTTTAATGAGGATGTCTCTGTGAGGTACCCGAGTCGTAACTGGATGGTTCTGAATAACAAGCTCTCATTTCTCAAACGAATGCCCAATCCCGTAGAAGCCTGAAAATTCTTGCTTTCTATCACCGGCTGGTCAAATGAAATCCATCCGAAGTCAAAAAAACCGAAGGAAGCCATTCTGAAACCATAAAATCTCAACGGGTGAAACAAGACGGATTCGAAGTTTGCAGATAACCCTATATCTCCCTGAACTTCATTGGATATTCCCCTGATTTGATCTTTTAACTCAAAACGTTCATCAAGCCGTGGATTAATAGCTGTCAGGTAATTCAAGGTAACAAACTGGCGGAATCGATTACGTCCAATTCTAAGTAATGGTGTAAAGTATAGTCCCTTTATAATGACCGCCCCGTCTTCCAGTTTATGCCTGGTTAAATAACCACCAAAATCTGCTGTTATCGAAAAATATCCTTTATTATCCCAAAAGTCGCCAATCCCCGCCTTGACGCCCCAATAGGGTCTGTCCACAAACTCCCCAAATTCATATCCAGCCACCATTCCTGCCTGGTATCCTATCGGAACATCTTCTGTTATCCCAAAAGCCTGTATCATGGTACTTTTCAGGAATTGTCTTTTAGTTAGTTCTACCTGATTCAGCCATAGTACATTGCTGTGAAAGAAATAATTGGAATCTGTGCTGACAAAAGGTCTTTGGTGAAACTCCTGCCGATAGATCCTGGTGGAAACAGTTATATTCTTCCTTTCCTCACCTCCTTTGAACAAAAATGACCGGCCGACCCAGACGTCTTGATAATTCCGTTGGTATGGTATCCGTAAGGAATCATCTTCATTAGGCAGGCTGTCCCTATCAATATCTTCCATCCGGATCTGGTCCAAATCCCCAAATT
The DNA here is from genome assembly GCA_021604845.1 of Cyclobacteriaceae bacterium. Lineage (GTDB taxonomy): Bacteria > Bacteroidota > Bacteroidia > Cytophagales > Cyclobacteriaceae > SZUA-3. The sequence continues at coordinate 13,234 of BQJT01000026.1, read as the reverse complement.
CCACGCTTCCCGCCCATTTCGTCTCAGGAGTTAGAAATTCCCGATTGAATCTCACCGTGTATCCTTTCTTATTCCACAATCTGCTGAAGGTTACCTCGGTAGTTATAAAGCTTCTTCTCAAGTTGAAATTTTCAAACCTCAGCTCATAGCCAGATCTGGGTCTTTCATCAGCCTCGTAGTCATAGAGAATCGAAATTTTGTTTCCAGTTCCTAAAATGCTACGGGTGCCAACCTCGATGGAGAAATCATCAAAGCCACTCCAACTGCCATCCAGGAATAAAGACATTCGGTCCTGAACCACTACAAAAACATCCACTACTCCGCTGTCCTCTGAGCGGGGTACCAGGGTAATTCTGGCATCCAGAATGAAAGGTAGTTCACGGAGTATTCTTTCATTATCTGCCAGTAAGAATGAGGATACCGGATCACCTGACTTAAACAGCAGATACTTGCTGATAATTGACTCCCTGGTATCGGCATGAATACCGTTAACAATTTTAGAAACAGTGGTCCTGACCACGGGAGTGGAATCTGAAATACTACCACCAAGAAATTCCAGAGTACTAACATTTATCTTTCCGATCCGACGACCCTCAAAAGGTTCGAATGGAGCCTCACTTCTAATCAAAGTTACTGAGTCAGATAGTTCGGTAACCGAGTTTCTGAACAACCAGCTGTGTAGCTTTCTTGTAACCAGGCTGCGGTCTGACAGGTGTTCCAATGAATCGTAAAACCGATTCGATTTTACATAGGGGTTCTCCTTAACCTTTACCTTCTGACCGGCAGGAAGGATCAACGTAGTGTCATCATTAGCTACGAACAATGTATCACGGAAAATAAGCAGTTTTCCTGCTTCCACCTGGATGGTATCATACTGAATAGGTACTTGCTTTTTGTTCTTCCCTTTAAAGAACGGAATCTGGGCCAACAGGCTGCCAGAAAACATCAGCAACATTGCTGTAATACCCAACAGTTGGAACTGGCGACTTAATAAGATCATTAGCCGCAAAATAGGAGATAATTAGGAATTGCGAATTACGAATTACGAATTACGAATTGGGATAACAGAATCAATGTGAAGATAGAAACGGTAATCAAAGTTCCCTTACCGCTCTCAGTTGACTTTTCAGTTCTTTAAGTTTGCGCACTGCCTGATCAATTTTCACCGTAAATTCCTCTTTTAATTTATCGGCGGTTTTTGAGTTTGCAAAAAACTCCAGGTTGTTTTTCCAGGTTGCAATGTCGTTTTCAAGAGTCCCAATCTCGCGCCGGAGCGTTTGTTCCTTTTGTTCAATTTTTCTATTGGAATGTGGGCCTTTTTTGAGCTTTTCAAACTCAATGTCATATTTAATCTGACGTGCTTCTTCCTTCAATTCGCCCGGTACCGATGCAAGAAAGTCATTAGAAGCAACCAGGAATTGAGACCTTATGTTTTTTACTTCACCCGCCGGCACATACCCTAGTTCTTCAAACCGAAGTTTTAAGTCCAGGAATGCATCAAGATCGTGGTCCCCAGCAGTGGTCATGGTTTCGATCTGCATACATATCTGCTGCTTTTTCTTCAGATTCTCGATATACTCTTTTTCGATATCCTGGTTCTGGGCTCTTAAATTGGTGAAAAACTCATCACAGGCTTCTTTGAACTGCTGATATATTGCATTCCGGTGCTTCTCAGGTACCGGGCCAATGGCACGCCACTGCTGTTGCAATCCCTTTAGTTTCTCCGCTGTCTCATTCCAATCTGTACTGTCCTTAAGTCCTTCAGCTTCAGCCACCAACTCCTGCTTTTTCTGCAGATTCGTCATCCTTTCACCTTCCAGTTGTTTAAAAAACAACCCCTTATTATGGAAAAAACCTTTGAAAGCGCCCCAGAATCTACGATTTACCTCCTTTGCCTGATCACGAGGCAATCCTCCGACCGCCTCCCATTTTTTCTGAACTTCCAGTACTTCCCTGGTTTTTTTGTTCCAGTCGTTAATACGCTGTGAATCGAATTCTTTAAATTGTTGCACCTCTTCAGCCAACTCCCGCTTTTTAAGCAGGTTTTCCTTTAAATCATGTTTAAGGTGCTTTATAAATTTTTTCCTCCTGGCATACACCTGGTCTGAAGCTCCCTTAAAACGCTCCCAGAGCGCCTGCTGGTCTTCCTTAGGAACCGGACCAACATGCTTAAATTCCTCGTGAAGTTCGTTCAATTCATTAATGGCCTGCTTCAGGTTTTCCAGATCCACCAGCTTTTCAGCCCGCTCGCAAAGTTCAAGTTTAACCTCCAGGTTCTTCTTGCGATCGAGTTCTTTAAGCTCAAAATAAATACTGCGCTGATCATAATAGCGGTCCATCAGCGCATGATAATTAGCCCACAGGGTTTTCACATGCTGTCCGGGAACCTGTCCAATATTTTTCCACTTCTCCTGAATTTGCTTAACAGCGTGTATGCTGGAAGTGGTTTCTTCATCATCAACCAAACCCCTTAGCTCCTCAAGCAGGTTGACCTTTTCTGCCAGGTTCTTCTCCTTGTCTTTTTCAAGATTCTTTACGTATTGGTATTTACGATCTCGTATGAGCTTAAAGGCACCATCGAAACGATTGTCAAGTTCGTCGAATTTGTAAGCAAAATGATCGGGATCATTACCTTCCTCCACAAATTTGCCCAAAGCCTGCTCCCGGTCCTGTTGATGAATAAAGTTATATCTGGATTTTAGTTTCCTGGCAACCTTTTCAGCCATTAGTGGATCATCCTGATTGACCAACACTTCAATAATCTTTACTAACTCCGATTTATCAAGCTGCTTAAAGTCCTTTCCTTCCCAAGGTTTGACCGGGGCTGGTTTTGCAGGAACCTGCTGATTGGGCTGATTGGCGTCTGCGGTATGCTCTTTTTGTACAGATCCATCTGGGGGTTCCTGTGCGGTATCTGTAGCTACATCCTGGGCCTGGGGATTCTCGGACTGCGGTTCCGCAGTTGTTTCAGGTTCCTCCGGTTCGGCGCTGTCGACCTTTTCCTGAGCACTAGTATCCGTTTCCGGAACTGCAGCTGTAGCTACATCCTGGGCCTGGGGGTTCTCGGGCTGCGGTTCCGCAGTTGAACCAGGCTCCTCCGATTCCGGGCGGTCAGCCTTTTCCTGAGCACTAGTATCCGTTTCCGGAACTGCAGCTGTGGTTACATCCTGGGTCTGGGGGTTCTCGGGCTGCGGTTCCGCAGTTGTACCTGGCTCCTCCGATTCCGGGCGGTCAGCCTTTTTCTGTATTTTCGGATCTTTTGGTTCATGATCCCCTGTCTCTGCTGTTGTTTGCCGGTTTTCGGACAACGAAGAACTCTCCATATTGCTGGCAGCGGTTGGCTCTGCCTGCGCTGTAACCGATGAATCCGGGTTAGTTAAATCCGCCGGTTCTTCACGCTGCTGCGGTTCGGATGATTCCCGGCTTTCCACTTCAGAAGATGCTTCAGGAGTGGGTGTTTTGGAAGGTGATTCCGCTCCACTCACGGATGTTTTCGGTGCCTGATCTGAAGGTGGTGGCTGGTCCGTTACTGAGGAACCCGCTTCATCCTGAGCCATAGCATCTTCGTGAGAAACCTGATTTAGCTGATCTGGGTCCTCCGAGCCCTGGGTACTTTCTTGCCCCGGAAAATGGCCATTCGCCCCGTTTTCCATGGCTGAAGCCTGCTCTCCGATACTTTCCTGTCTGTTTAAACTAGGGTCTACGTGTTTCGATATTTCACCTTCTTTTGACATCTAACAAATGGAGCCAATGCCCCATGATACTTATAAATTTAAGCAAAGGTTTCAATTAAGTCGGGGATCTGTGGGATAATTTGAGAACATCCGATATTTCCCTCCCATATTTTTTAAAACCTCTTGCCATAGTAATTCAGGGTCCAAATCGAACACCTGAGCGGCCGTTGCGGCCGGAGAAACGATCCATGAATTTTCACGAAGCTCTTCATCGAGTTGCCCCGGGGCCCAGCCGGAATATCCAAGAAAATACAGTACATCTGCTGGATCTACTCTATTTTCCTGCATTAATATCCTTAATTTTTCGAAGTTACCTCCCCAAAAAATACCTTCTCCAATCCTGGTACCTCCATCCACCGTTGAAAGAGACCGATGTATAAAATGCATACTGTCCTGCTGTACCGGTCCGCCCACCAGCAGTTTTTTATTAAAATTGTCAAGATCTTCAAAAACATCACCAAGGTTTACCAAAGAAGGCTTGTTTAAAATAAAGCCGATGGAGCCATCTTCATTGTTTTCACACATTAGCACCACTGTCCGCTCGAAATTAGGATCGGGCAAAAAGGGTTCCGAAATAAGCAAGTCTCCCCTTTTGGGGGTCACGCAGACTCCGCTGTGAAAATAATGGGCCATGTCCTCTAGGTTGTTCAATGTAATGCAGGTCTAATGGGTAGTGACTCAATAACTCCGGCCTCCACCCGGTTTAACTCCTCTAGTCTACTATAAACACTATTTCTATCAAAATAATTTAGTGCCATATGCACAAATATATTTCCATGTTTCGCTTCTGATGCCCATAGCTGGTGATAGAACTCTCTTAAGTGCTTGTCTTTCAGGTTCTCATAAACCAATCGGAATCGTTCTGCTCCCCTGCATTCAACAATTGAAGCCAGTAATAACCGGTCAAGAAACCGTTCTTCACGGCCTGATCTGCAATGATCAACCAACTGCTGAACGTAATGGTCTTTCCCCATTTGTGCTGGCAACACCACACCCCGCTGTTGCATAATCAGGTAAACTGATTGAAAATGCTCCAACTCCTCAATTGCTGTTTCGATCAATTCTGGTATAATCTCCACCCGGTCCGGGAACTTGGCCACAAAACTCATCGCCATTGCCGACGCCTTTCGTTCGCAATTTGCGTGGTCCTGCAGAAATGCATTGAAGTTTTCTAGAACTGCTGCTACCCACTCAGGGCTGCTTTCGCATTCCAATGCAATACTTACCTTCATGACTCAGGGTTACTTCCACCAATAAAAAGGTTACTGGTTTGACCCCTTCGCGTAATATTAAGTAAAAAGATTATATTTAGAAACTGGATCATACACCTTATCTATAAGACGGAAATTATACGGATTAAGTTGGACTTTAAGCCTACTTATAACAGGAAAAATAAAAATTTAATATGGCAAACCGGGACCTCATCCAGTACAGGCAGGAGTACGGAAGAGAAAAACTCGTGGTAAATGAAATGCTGGACGACCCAATTGCCCAGTTCAAACACTGGTTTAAACAGGCCGAATCCGCGGGTGTAAAAGAGCCGAATACCATGACTCTGGCAACGGTTGATATCAATGGTCAACCTACCATACGCGTGGTGTTGTTGAAGGAGATCACCAATCTGGGGTTAATATTCTATTCTAATTTTAAGAGTCGAAAAGGCAGGGAAATCGCTAAACATCCCCACTCGGCAATTAATTTTTACTGGCAGCTGGTAGAAAGACAGGTACGATTTGACGGCACCATTACTAAAATAAACGAAAGCAAAGCAGATGCTTACTTCCGTACCCGGCCCAGAGGCAGCCAACTAGGTGCCTGGGTATCAGCACAAAGTGAAGCAATCCCATCCCGGGAATATCTGGAGGAACAATTGGAGATTTATAAAGAACGCTTTCAGGATAAAGAAATACCCAGACCTCCGCATTGGGGTGGTTATCTGCTAACACCAGGTAAAGTCGAATTTTGGCAGGGAGGTGAGAACCGGCTGCATGACCGTATTCAATATACCGCCCAGGGAAGTAGCTGGACACGATGCCGACTCGCTCCGTGATAAGTTGGTGAGTTGGTGAATTGGTGAATGGGTGAATGGGTGAATGGGTGAATGGGTGAGTTGGTGAGTTGGTGAGTTAGTGAATGGGAGAATTACTGAATGCCCGGTAATAACACATATGAAGCCTGGATCTGGAGGAGAATTAGAAAATATAGATTACAAAACCCAAGTGGGGCAGCAGCCGAAACCAAGCTCAAACCCGAACTCAAGCTCAAGCTCAAACCCAAACCGATGCTCAAACGCAAACTCAAACCCACACTCAAACCCACACTCAAACTCAAACTCAATATCAATATCGGTCTACCTGGAGCGCTACAGTTACGGGCAGCAACTGATTCACTCCCTCCCGGATCCGGATTTACAATTAGTGGTGGTCATACCCTGTTATGATGAACCTGATCTAATACCAACGCTGCAATCGCTGACCGATGGACATTTAATCAATGGCAAGGTTGAAGTAATCGTAGTAGTCAACCAAAGCACAGCCGATTCCGCGGAAATTGTAAAGAGGAACAAGCAGACTATCTCGTTCTCCCAGCAATGGGTTGACAAGCAGTCAACCAATATAAAATTTCATTTCCTACACCAGGAACTACCGGCAAAATGGGCTGGAGTAGGTCTGGCCCGGAAGATAGGTATGGATGAAGCGGTCAGGCGATTTCACCAACTGGATAAAGATGGAATCATTGTCTGTTTGGATGCAGACTGCACCTGTTCGGTGAATTATCTGCAGGCCATTGAAGCGCATTTCACCTCCAACAACCAAACACCAGGGTGTGCTATTTATTTTGAGCATACAGAAGACAGCAAGAGCAAGAGGGAACAGCATACAGAAGACAGCAAGGGCAAGAGGGAACAGCATACAGAAGACAGCAAGAGCAAGAGTGAAGAGCATACAGGGAGCAAGAGCGAGAGGGAACAGCATACAGGCAGCATGAGTTTGGAGCAATTGTCTCGATCAAAAAACCCTGAAGCAGGTGCAAATAGTCAAGGTATTGCCAGTTATGAATTACACTTAAGATACTATACACATGCGCTGCAATACTGCGGTTTACCATGTGCTTTTCAAACCGTCGGTTCAGCAATGGCGGTCAGGAGTTCTGCGTATCAAAAACAGGGAGGAATGAACAAACGAAAAGCAGGAGAAGATTTTTACTTTTTGCAGAAAATCATTAAGCTCGGTGGCTTTTCCAATTTAAAATCCGCCACGGTGTATCCCTCCTCAAGACCGTCACAACGGGTCCCGTTCGGAACCGGGAGAGCCATGCTCGCGCTTGGACAACAGCCGGTACCTGCCTATATGACCTACCATCCGAACACATTTCTGGATTTAAAAAAATTTACCGACGGGTTGCCGGACCTCTTCCAGGCATCTAGTTCCCGTACAGATCTAATATGGGAATCATTATCTCCTGCTTTTCAGGGGTTTATATCAAAAAGTAAATTTACCGCTACCATTCAACAGGTCAATCAAAAAACCAATGGATGGGACAATTTTGAAAAGCGATTCTTTCATTGGGTCGATGGATTTTTTGCATTCAAATTTGCAAATTATGCCCGGGCTTTTTACCCTGAGGTGAACGTCTCTGAAGCCGCAGGCTGGTTGCTGAACCAGGCATACGGGCTACAGCCGGTTTCGGATGATGTTTTGGAGATCCTGATGGAGTTCAGGGCGCTTGATAATGGAGCAACAGCAAGAAGGTAGAGCAACAGTTTCCAGCTAGAGTGAGGAACGTTGAGTTTTGAATTTTGAGTGTTTAGTGTTTAGTGTTTAGTGTTGAGCGCTGGTTGGACGCGGAACGCGATAAAAAAACCCTGTATGCCTGCCGGCAGACTCAATACTGTTGCCGTTGCCGAAGCAACACCTGTATGCTCTTGCTCTACACTGTTGCTGCTCTTAAATCAAATCAAACAAATCCCCCACTCCCAGATTCCGGTTGGTAATAAATCCTTCCCCGTAATTTACCCCGATAGAATGTCCCAATTCAATAGCCCTGGCTTCAACCATTCTCAAGAACCGTGGATTACTAATATAGGTTTCCGGATCCGCTCCGCCATTGGTAAACTGTGAAACATAAGCATTGATGGCCTTCATCTTGGTATCCCACTGCTGGGAAACATCGACTACAAAATCCGGGGTTAAAAATACCGATTGAATATAATGGTACAAAACCGCTGGCCTCCAAGGTGCTTGTGACACTCCCGCCTGATCGGTTTCGACACGTAGCAACCCGGAAAGAAAACAGGCCTCTACAATTAATTCTGAAGCCCTGGGATGATCGGGGTGTCGATCATTAGGGGCGGCAGCCAGAACAATTTCCGGTTGATATTTTCTTATTAATTCGATCAGGGCCAGTCTATGACTCTCGTCGTTTGCAAAAAACCCGTCTCTGAACCCCAGGTTTTCCCTTACTGACAACCCCAGAATATCGCGTGCAGCAGCCGCCTCTTTTTCCCTGATCTCTACAGTTCCCCGGGTTCCGAGTTCCCCCCTGGTCAGGTCGGCGATTCCTACCTGCCTGCCACTGGCAACTGCCTTAGCGATGGTACCACCACAGCCCAACTCAGCATCATCCGGATGCGCTGAAAAAACAAGGATATCTAATTTCATGTGTTAGTTGATTCGTAAGCTTCGGCCTATTCGCAAGGTGGTTTGCCTGCTGATCCCATTTAATCTACAGAGGCGACTTATCGAAACTCCGTATCGCTGACCTATATGACTCAGGGTATCTCCCCTTCGAATCCTGTGATACCTGATCTTTCGGGCGTCAGCGATGTATTGAAAGCTGGCAGGAGTAACCTGATAGGTATCATCAATTAAACAATCAGCGGTAAAATCATAAATAGATGCCGGGTCAATGGCGTTACCCTGATAACGTACCTCAAAATGCAGATGGGTACCAGTGCTCCGGCCAGTACTCCCCCCCAATCCGATCAATTCCCCCGCTCGTACTTTGTCGCCAACTTTGACCTCCGCCTTTGACAAATGTCCATAAAGTGTTTCAAAACCGTTAAGGTGTCTGATTACCACATAACGGCCGTATCCATATCTTTCATAGTCAACAATCCTAATAATGCCGTCAAAGGCTGCAACAATGGGGTCTCCAAAATAAACTTTAACGTCTATGCCATAATGCCATCGGTATCGACGAAATCCGAAAGGAGACGTTATGCGGGTTGAAGGCACAGGAATTGCCCAGTTGATTTGGGCCAGCGAATCATTGATATGAACCATCAAAGTGTCCTTATACTTGGCACCGTCCATTTCATAAGGATTGATTTTTGCTGAGGTCCAATGGGAAAAATATTCGTGTTGATTCACCCAAACACAGTCGATGGTTAGCTGGTCGTTTACCTGAAACCTGGGTTCAACCACCATATTTTCAATCCACTCCTCAATGATATGATCGACAATAGATGTATCCGGAGGGTGTTCAATGTTCTCAACCTCCTGATTCAATGTAATTTGTCTGTTGTCTGCGATATTCTGGGCGGATAAACCAACCGTTATCAGGACAAAAGTTGAAAGCAACGCAATTCGCATATTATACAGTTTCCAACTCTTTAGCACTAAGAAAACGTTCCGCATCCAGCGCCGCCATGCAGCCGGTACCGGCAGCGGTTACTGCCTGTCGATAAATATGGTCCTGGGCATCTCCTGAAGCAAATACACCCTCTACATTAGTAAGGGTGGACCCCGGAACGGTTTTAATATACCCGTTTTCGTCCATGTCCAGGTAATTAGCAAAGATTTCCGTATTGGGTTCATGTCCGATGGCTACAAAAAAGCCTCCCACCGGAATTTCATATTTCTCCCCGGTTTTATTATTATAAACTCTAACTCCCTCTACCTCTTCCTCTCCCAATATTTCATCTGTCTCGGTATTCCATAGAATTTCAAGGTTGGGAGTGTTTAGTACCCGTTGCTGCATTATATTCGATGCTCTCATCTCGTCCCGGCGGACCAACAGGTAAACTTTTTTACATAACTTCGCCAGATAGGTAGCTTCCTCCGCAGCAGTGTCACCACCTCCAACCACAGCCACCTCCTGACCCCTGAAGAAAAACCCGTCGCAGACTGCACATGCTGATACCCCTCTACCGTTTAGCCGGGTCTCGGATGGAATTCCCAGCCATTTCGCCGACGCTCCGGTACTGATAATTACCGACTTGGCCAGTATTTCATGCTTTTCGTCTATGGTAACTTTTAAGGGATAACTGGAAAAATCCACCGCAGTTGCCAGTCCATGGCGGTTGTCCGTACCAAATCGCTCGGCCTGTTTTTGAAAATCTACCATCATCTCAGGGCCCATAACACCTTCGGGGTATCCCGGGTAGTTTTCTACATCATTGGTGATAGTTAGCTGTCCTCCGGGTTGTCCTCCCTGGTACATTACGGGATTTAATCCGGCACGGGCAGCATAAATCGCAGCGGTATAGCCTGCTGGTCCGGATCCCAGGATCAACACGTTAACTTCTTCTGACATTAAGTGGTTTCGTTTAGCTTCTCAATTAAACGCCACAAGATAATAATTATTTCACAAAAAAAATCCCGCCTTAAGGGCGGGATTGGCATTTCTTAAATTAGTAGTTTATTCTCATCCAAGATATGGTTTTAAGGTTTTACTTCTTGAAGTGTGTCTCAACCGGCGAATGGCTTTCTCTTTGATCTGTCTTACCCGCTCCCTGGTCAGATTAAATTTCTCACCGATCTCTTCCAGGGTCATACTATGTTCCCCGTTAAGACCGAAATAGAGTTTTATCACATCTGCTTCTCTTTGGGTGAGTGTGGACAACGCTCTTTGTACTTCACGACGCAAACTGTCGTTCATAAGCTCGTTATCCGGCGTTTCTTCACCGTCATTTTCCAGAACATCCAGAAGACTATTCTCTTCACCCTGAACAAAGGGGGCATCCATAGAAACGTGCCTGCCGGAAATTTTCATGGTATCGACCACTTCTGAAGTAGTCACTTCCAATACCTCCGCCAACTCGTCCGGACTGGGTTCCCTTTCAAACTTTTGCTCAAGCTCGGAAAACGTTTTTGAGATTTTATTCAGTGAACCCACCCGGTTCAATGGCAGTCGTACAATCCTGGATTGCTCGGCAAGAGCCTGCAAGATAGACTGTCTGATCCACCACACCGCGTAAGATATGAACTTAAATCCCCTGGTTTCGTCGAATCGCTGAGCGGCCTTAATAAGGCCCAGATTCCCTTCGTTGATCAGGTCACCAAGTGATAGTCCCTGGTTTTGGTATTGCTTGGCCACTGAAACCACAAAGCGTAAATTTGCTTTAGTGAGCTTCTCGAGAGCCATTTGATCGCCTTCCCGGATTTTCTGGGCCAAGGTAACCTCCTCATCAGGTGTGAGTAGATCAACCTTGCCAATCTCCTGTAAATACTTATCAAGGGACTGACTTTCCCGGTTGGTAATCTGTTTGCTAATCTTTAGCTGTCTCATTCAGATTGCTTTAGGTTATAAATGCAATAGACTAAAGTTCCTTAAAATAGCTGACAATTCAATGATTAACAGTCTGCATTATAATAAGGGCTAATTATTCAGAAACTTGTTTTTTCTCTGGTTTGGGCAACAATACCTTTCTGGATAACCTGAATTTACCAGTTTTCCGGTCAACTTCGGTTAATTTCACGGTTACTTCTTCACCAACTTCCATTACACCATCCATGTTCTCCAGTCTTTCCCATTTGATCTCAGAAATATGAAGTAAGCCATCCTTACCAGGCATAAACTCGATAAAAGCACCAAAAGGCATGATCGACTTCACAATACCGGTATAGGTCTCCCCTACTTCCGGCACTGCTACAATGGTCTTAATGCGACCTACTGCGTCATCCATGGCTTCCTTGTTAACTGCAAACACATTAACCACACCTCCTTCTTCTACTTCCTCTATTATAACCGTAGCACCGGTTTCTTTTTGTATTTCCTGTACCACTTTACCGCCAGGGCCAATTACAGCACCGATCATATCGCGCTCGATCCTGATGGTCACGCTTCGGGGTGCATGCGGTTTCAGATCATCTCTGGAAGTACTCAGGGTTTTGGACATTTCACTGAGAATGTGTAACCGTCCTCTTTTGGCCTGTTCTAATGCAGCCTCAAGCACTTCATAGGATAATCCGTCTACCTTAATATCCATTTGACAGGCACAAATTCCATTTTCTGTTCCTGTTACCTTGAAGTCCATGTCACCCAGGTGATCCTCATCTCCAAGAATATCCGATAGAATAGCGTACTTACCAGTCTCAGGATCCGAAATCATGCCCATGGCAATTCCGGAAACCGGTGCCTTGATCTTTATTCCGGCATCCATCAGACTTAATGTTCCGGCACAAACCGTGGCCATAGAACTTGAGCCATTTGATTCCAGTATATCTGAAACCACCCTGATAGTATAAGGATTGTCCTCATCCTTTGGCAATACCTGTTTTAGTGAACGGGAAGCCAGATTTCCATGACCAATTTCCCTTCGGGCCGGTCCGCGGTTAGGCTTAACTTCTCCGGTAGAAAATCCAGGGAAATTGTAGTGAAGAATGAACTTCTTAAACCCTTTTTCCATGGCATTGTCGATCATCTGCTCATCCAGTTTAGTACCAAGCGTAACCGTGGTCAATGACTGGGTCTCACCCCTGGTAAAAAGTGCGGAACCATGAGCCGATGGCAGATAGTCTACTTCACTCCAGATTTGTCGTACCTGATCAAGTTCCCGACCGTCAATTCGCTTATTCTGGTTAAGTACCAGGTTACGGCAAGCTTCCTTTTCAATGCTGTGAAAGTATTTGCCGACCAGGTCAAGATTGATTTCGTGATCCTCAGGCAGTGACTCCAGATAGGATTCTTTAATAGCGTTGAAAGCCGCCTTGCGGTCTGTTTTTGAAGCGATTTGCTGGCTTGCCACCTGGTAGTACTGGTCTGAATACTTCTTATGAAGCTCCTGCTTTAATTCCTCATCAGATTCTTCATGACTGTACACCCGCTTCTCAGTTTTTCCTGTCTCTTTTGTCAACTCCAACTGAACCCGGCATTGATCTTTAATGGCTTCATGGCCTTCCTTGATGGCTGAAATCATATCTGACTCTGCCACTTCGCCCATTTCGCCTTCAACCATAAGAATATTGTCCAGGGTGCCAGCGATTATCATATTCATATCGGCCTTTTCGCTTTGATCCGTGGTAGGGTTTATAATAAACTGGCCGTCAACTCTGACCACTCGAACCTCAGAGATAGGACCGTTAAATGGAATATCTGAAACCGCCAAAGCCGAAGAAGCAGCCAGAGCAGCCAATGCGTCCGGTTGGGCATCCGGGTCAGCTGAAATCAGTGAGATCATAACCTGGGTATCGGCATGATAATCATCCGGAAACATAGGGCGAATGGCCCTGTCCACCAATCTGCAGGTCAGTATTTCGTGATCTGAGAGTCTTCCT
>BQJT01000025.1 GCA_021604845.1 Cyclobacteriaceae bacterium | reverse complement strand
CTGAGCCTCTGAACGCTGACAGCCATAGACAATGGATAGCAGTATTATGGAGCTTAATACTGCGAATAAAACGTACCGAAGGTGGAAGGATCTTTTCATTAAACAGCCTAATTCATTAGACACGGCAAGATAGGAAATATTGATTTAAGATCTCAGATATCTGATCTCCGATCTTGCTTTGCTTATCAAATCAGAAATCAGAAATCAAAGCTCAGAGGTCAAAACCCTCCTACTCCATTGGCCATTAGTGTAGCCAGCAATGGGATTAAGAACAGTATTAGTAATTCAAGTCTGATCGCCATTTTTAGTTGCTTAGGGATGGTTACCAGTTCAGTTGGTATCCCTTTACGGTTTTTCAGATAAAACCTGGTTGGAGCAATGGAAACTATTCCTACAATCAGGAATAAGCCCAATTTCAGATGAAAGATCCAATTACTGGTATAATTAGCGGCGGGTTTGCCCACCAGAAACCACAACGTAAGTCCAACACCCAGTACTACCAGTGCGCTGATTCCATAAATGCCATCGACTACCGAGATTTGCTTTATTTCCTCTCTGGTCATTTGGTCTTTAATCAGCATATGTTGAGCTACCACTGCGGATACCACTCCAAAAATGGCTACGAAATGTAAATATCTAAATATGATCCATGTTTCCATACCCTAATATAAATATTAAACATTCAGCTGGCCAACCGAAGCAGCTATTATCTAAAATACTCTATGGTAATACTCCCGATCAAAAATTTTATAATACAAATAGGGATTTACCGCCATGCCAAATGGTTGAACATCATTGATAACCTGCCATTGGGTTTTGTGCGCTTCGAGAACCTTTCTCTTCGCAGGACCGAATTTCCAAATATTAACCGCGACATTTGCCAATGGCAACCCCTGGCCTTTCTCCTTAGGGTAATTATTTTTAAATGCATCTGATATTTTTAAAGCCAAATTGATCAGCGGATCCGGTAAAGTAACCATATAATACTGCTGTACGTAGTTCAACTGACGCAGTATTTGATGCACATACAATCCAGCAAGCCGATGATCTTCATGACCATATAATCCAACGGTTTTATCAAATCCAATGGCTATCGTGGGCTTAAATTCATTGAAGCATTTCAACAGAGATTGTTTTATGGAATCCGGCTCTACCCCCTTAATGTTGCTATCCGGAAAATCCATGATTTTTAAGTAATCAATTCCTAAAATTGTTTTTACAGTATGTGCTTCCCTGGCTCTTTCTACGCCTAATTGGTGCTGCGACACCAATCCACCGGTTGGGCCTTTTTCTCCATGCGTCAAATAGACCAATCCGGTGGCTACATCATTCGCGTTTAATGCCGCTAATGTTCCTGCTACAGTTATTTCGTCATCCGGATGTGCAAAGACGAATAATACCCGATCCTTTGCGGTTGCAAGTTCAATAATCGGAATGGTCTGGTCATTAACGTATCTATTGCCAATGTAAACCAGGCAAATAAACAGTATCAGAATAGTACAGACAGCTATCAGTAATTTTCTAATCATATATGATCACTTTTTAGAAAATTCAAATAGAAAATACTTCTGGTTATGCTGGAGTTCGGACCTTCAAAATCTAACCCAGTTTAACGAAGTTTCCGGCCAATTGGATCAATTTCCTTTCGGCACCTGAGAAATATCAAGTCTCTTACCTTTTCCCTTAACTGAAGATACACTAAAAAAGCCCGTTACCACCACATTGGGATCATCTCCAAGGTAATTGATGTTGCTGCTAATATTGGCTAAAGGTGTGGCGAATAATTCCGCAAAGCCACCTGGTCTGTCAGTTTGTATACGTACATCATTAAGAAATTCGAATGCCTCCTCAGTTATACTGTGTATTTCTACATACACCGAATCGCCATCCTCAAAAGGTGATAAGAATCCATCGTTATCATCCTCCTCAAAAGGATTGATAATGTCCCTGATTGGAGGAATGAAGATCAGACCGTCAACGTTGCCTCCTTCACTGAATCCTGCGTCGAAAGCGATATTTATTTCGTTTGGTTGATTCAGAAATACCCCATTCTTATAGGACTTTATCCAATAGGTGTCGCCCGGGCCCAGTGGATCCCGTGACCAAAATTCAGCGAAGTAACTATCCGGAAAAATGAAATCCTCTTTTTCGAACCGGAAGGTTACACTGTCAATATCCGGCACTCTTCGTATTTCACTACCAGCCTCAAATGATGCATTTCCAATTTGTACCTGAAGCGTCAGACTATCGCCAACCGTGCCTATGGGACCGTTTGTCAACGGATCCCATTGATACACCCCGCCGCTAGCCTCACTAAATGTTAAAGTATTGCCATTCGAACTCAATACTTCTACCGTAGCGCCCTCCACCCCTTCTGCCAACAGGTTTTCAAAATAAGGTCTTGACCTGGTAATACGGATGGACTGAACACTGTCAATGTCATTGAGAAAGGCATCAATTACCAATACATCCGGAGCATCTTCAAGCTTAGGGGTAATTTGATCCTCACAGCTGATAAGAATCAGGGTGAATGCTATATAAGATAGATACTTCATCAGAATTTGAAATTATAAGATATTGCAGGTACAATAGTACCGATAATTGAAACTTGGGTGGCCTGTGATTCAATGGGCTGGCCTGCCTGTGGGCGCGTTTCTGCCTGTGCAAAGTAGATCGAGAAAGGGTTTCTTCTGCCATAAGCATTATAAATACTGAATACCCAATAGTCTTCATTTTTACGGTCTTTTCCTCTGCGTTTTGTCTTGCCCTTCAGGGTGGCTGAAAAGTCCAGCCGATGAAAAACCGGAATCCTTAAGTTGTTTCTTGAATTATAATAGTTGTAGGGCAGTAAATAATCCTGCACCTCCAACCTCGAAGTAGGAAATGTGGCAGGGGTGCCCGATAACAAAGTGAAATTGGCGGACAATTTCCAACGGGATTCAGGTTCATAAAACACTACCGCTTTAAAATTATGGCGCTGATCGTATCTGGTCGGATACCATTGATTGTTGTTGATCCCGTTTATTTGGAGTTCGGTGTTAGAAAGTGTATAGCTCACCCATCCGTTGAACAATCCTTTATTCTTTTTAATATACAGCTCAACGCCATAAGCCCTGCCGTCACCGTTAAGTAAATCTCCTTCAATAAATTTGTTTATCAGCAAGTCTGCTCCGTCAATATAATCAATCTGATTCCATGACTTACGGTAATAAAGTTCAATAGAAGTTTCGAAGTTATTATCTGTTCCAAAATTCCTGAAATATCCAACTCCCCACTGATCTGCCAGTTGTGGTTTGATATTGTTGGTTGAGGGTGTCCAAATATCCAAAGGGTTTGAAGCAGTAGTATTGGAAATCAAATGAATATATTGAGCGGTACGATTGTAAGTGGCCTTAACACTACTGGAGGGAGATACCTGATATTTAAGAGATATTCTTGGTTCGAGGTTACCATAACTTTGAATAACCGCACCCTTATCCGCAAACAGCGTGTTGGTCACGGATCTTCTCATCCCTGGTTCAGGATTATCGAATTCATAGTATTGACCGGGGCCAACCAGCATGAAACGGGAATATCTCAATCCGTACTGCGCCTCCCACCGCTCCCCGAATTTCTGGTCATTGCTAACATACAATGCCCATTCAATACCGTTTTTCTTCTCAACGCTTACATCCGATACTTCCCCATTGCTCACTCCTACTGCATTCGCCGGTTCAAAATCATAGTTGATAAATTCGCCTCCAAATGCCAGTTGATTTTCAGGGTTAATAAAGTAGCTGAATTCCGGCTTGAAATTGAAGGTCCTGATACGGGAATTCCAATCAAATTTATCCAATTCGTCATCCCCAAAAGCCAGCTCGTAATCATAGTCACTAAAGAACAGCGTGAAATTCGAAAACAATCTTTGATTAAATATATGATTCCAACGCAGGGTGCCGGTATTGTTACCCCAGTTAAATCCCTGCGCCTGATCAAACTTAAATTGATCCCTGCCGAAATAACCTGACAGGTAAACACGGTTTCTTTTGTCAATATTGTAGTTTGTTTTGAGCGTTAAATCATAAAAATTCAACGCCGCACCATCATCCAGCACATCAGTGAAGGCTTTTGCAAATGCATCGATATAGGATCTTCTGGCGGCAACTATGAAAGAGGCTACGTCCTTCTTTATCGGACCTTCTACCGCTATCCTGCTGAAAACCGACCCAATGCCTCCGCTCACAGTTAGTTTCTTGTTATTTCCTTCTTTCATGCGAATATCCAGAATCGATGCAATACGACCGCCGTATTTCGCCGGGATACCTCCTTTTATTAACTGTATATCTTTAACTGCGTCGGGATTAAAAACTGAAAAGAACCCTAACATATGGGACGAGTTATAAACCGGTGCCTCATCCAGTAGTACAAGATTCTGGCCCACACCGCCGCCGCGAACATTGAACCCGGACGCTCCTTCACCCACCGTACTTACCCCGGGAAGAAACTGGATGCTTTTAAGTACGTCCACCTCACCCATAAATGGAGGAATACTGGATATGGTATTAATATTCATTCCATGCGTTCCCATCTGCATCCCCGATACATTCAAATCCTCAACGGTTCCAGTAACCACCACTTCCTCAAGCAATTGTCCTTCAGCATTTAACTCAATATCAATACGCTGATTCTCCGACAAATCTATTTCCCTGACCACCGGGGTAAATCCAACGTAGCGGTATTGAACACGATATACGCCAGGTGCCAGGGTGAGGCTGTAAAATCCATATACATTGGTTACTGCTCCTTGTTGAAGATCAGGAAGATAAACAGTAGCGCCAATAAGGGTTTCGCCATTGGCGGCATCGAAAAGGTACCCGGATAAGGTAACTTTCTCCTGAGCCATTGCCGGGAATAAGGTCAGGGTTAATAGGAATACCGGTAAGATTAATAAACGACAACATCGACTCATTAGAAATATTTTACTATTGATGTAACGGATGTTTGATTCATGTGGTTGTTGCAATACATAGGGGATTTATTTATCTTATAAAAACTTGATGCCAAAATTATGAAGTATTTGTTATTGGCATTTATATTCTTCACCAGCTGTAAGACACTTCAGCTAGACAAGCGTTGTCGCATGAAGCCTGACCCGGGACCTTGTGAGGCTGCGATTGAAAAGTATTACTATGATCCTGCGGATAAACAATGCAAACCATTCACCTGGGGTGGTTGTCATGGTGTAGTTCCGTTTGATTTTATCGAGGAGTGCGAGATTTGCGTGGAAGGTTCCGGAGTCTAATTTAGGACAGGTCTTTCAATAATCGTTTTGCTTCTTGTTGTCGATAGTGTCCTTTGGTATTAGATATAGTCTTTAATATTTCAATAGCCGATGTCGTTTCTGAAAATTTCAGGTAGGCCAAAGCCTGGTACCACTGAGCCTGCTGCCTGACCACCGGGTCCTGCTGGGCTCGCTGAAAATTGGATGCTGCCAGACTTTTCTGGTTTATCTCCAATTGTGCAATGGCCAGGTAAAGGGCCACCCGGTGTTCATCAGGATACATTTTGAGATACGAGCCTAATAATTCGGAACATTTTTTATAAGCTCCGCTGTTGTAAGCTTCCAGTCCGTCGATTAAATACACGTGCAAACTATCATCGGAAGCCCCTCTTTGCGTAATCATTTCTTCATATGGCTGATAATTAGCAAGGAATAACTCTTCAGAAGTAGGCCTTTGAGCTGTAACAAAATAAATTACCGGCATTAAAATCAAGGCTACTACTGCAGCTGCCGCGAAATACTGCATCCAACCATGGTTTTCCGTGTTTAGCCCGGCCTCCCATTGTTTCATTTCCGAGCTCAACATTTTTGCTCCTGTGGCATGCAATCCATCCTCCAGTGCTTTCAGGTCAGCGACCTCTTGTGCCAGTTGCTCATCTCCTGACAATTTTTCCTCAAATGACAGCTTTTCATTGGGGGACATACTACCATCAAGGTAATTCCTTATCTCCCGTTCTATTCCTTTTGTCATAATATGCAGGTTATAAATCCCCCCGTTGGCGCGCGGTTTGTAACAAATTCCTCATTTGTCTTAAACAAATAAACTTCCGCTTTGCTGCTACCTGTTCACTTTTGTAATTCATTTCGAGAGCAATTGACTCCAGTGCATAACCTTTCAAATAAAACAGTTCAAGCACAGTTTTGCACGGCTCCCCTATTTGCTCCAACAATTCTTTCACAACATCCTGTAAACCCGAGGTTTCATATCGATCCATTATCTCGTTGTCAATAATCGATTTATCTATCGCTACTTCCATGATCTCCTGCCTCCTGATACTAAGCTTATAATGATCCCTTAACAAATTCCTGGCAATTGCGAATAAGTAGGTCTTTAGACTACTGGTTAAATCCGTGAGTTTGCCCTCCTTTACATTGTAATACAAAGTAATGAATGCGCGTTGGTAGATATCAGCTTCCAAGTCCTGGTCACAGGATCTGTATTTTCTTAGCCAGCTACTAAATTCCTGGCGATGTTCCTGGTAGAGCTTTTGTAGAAATTGCCTGTCTCCAAGTCTGATTTTGTCCAACAGTTGCCTGTTGGATTCAGCATTGGTATCAATTTTCATGTACTTGATTCAATGGACTTCAATGAAGTAAATTAAGCAAATTTCAAGCTAATTCTTTCAATCTTAAGGAAGTACATTGATCTCTATAACCTACTAAGCACATTCTTTTACAGGTTAATAGACTGGGCGATCTTCACATTACCGGTGATCGGATAAAATTTTTTAATTTACCATGCATAAACAACGCCCCCACAGTTTATGCTGATGAAACACTGAAATGAAATTAATCTGTAGTTTTTTGATTCTAGTGTTTAGCAGTGCCGTTATTTCCGCACAGACTCCGGATACACTGATGGCATTCCGGGATTTGAATCAAGGTCATAAATACCATCGGGAAGACCGAAATTATGACAGTGCTTACTTTTATTATCGAAGAGCAGCTGCGCAATACCAACGGGCAAACCAACAGGAGCAATATGCCTACTGCCTGCTAAGAAGCGCCTTTAGCGCACATCGAGGTCAAAAATACAGCCTGGCACAAACCCACTACCAGCAGTCATTGGATGTTTATGAATCCTTGTATCCTGAGGACAACCTTAAACTAGCTAATCCTAGCATGGGGCTTGGATCACTTTATGCAGTTACCGGCAATTACTACCAGGCACTTATCTACACCACACGATCTCTGAATTTAAAAAGGGAATTTTTGGGTGAAGATCACATTGATACCGGGGTAAATTATTACAATGCTGGTACTGCTTATATGAACTACGGTGAGTATGAATCTGCTATGGATGCTTATCAGAAGGCATTAAAGGTATACCTGAACCACTACCAGGAAGATAATCAGCGAGTTTCCAGTTTATACGTTAATATGGGAATACTGTATGATAAACGGGGAGAACCTGAGAAGGCTCTTGAGTATTATCAAAGATCGACTTCGATCGATCAACGGCTGTATGGTGATGACTTTTATCTTTTGGCCTACAATTACTACAATATGGCCATTTCCTATTTTAACATTGACAGTACTGAGTTGGCTGAACAGCATTACCATAAAGCCATAGCTCTGAGCAAGTTGAACAATCTGCAGGAGCTACATGCAAATGGTCTCTATGGCCTGGGAAACATTGCTGCTGGTAATGGTCAGTCAGATCAGGCAATGCAATTCTATCAGCAGGCAATTGAGCTGTTTATGGAATCCTTTGGCGAAGATTTTCCCGGTATTAATCATACTTACCGGGCCGTTGCCGAATTATATACTGACAGGGGGGCCTACCAGAGAGCTCACGAATATCTTCAGATAACACTTGACCTACTGGTTCGCAACTTCGATCAAAAACACCCGTTTTTAGCAGCGACCCATAAGCAAATTTCGCTGGTATACACCGCTCAGGGCAGGTACAATGAAGCACTGCAGGCAATTGAAAGAGGATATCAGACGCTTTCAAAGAATGGAACCAATGAATTGGAAATTTCTACTGATAACTATTTAGATCACAATATTTTACTGGACCTGGTAAGACAGCATGGCGCGGTACTAGAAGAAAAATATAGCCAATCCCATGATCTGAGTGACCTGGAATTGGCTTTAAGCACGCTTGAGCGAGCTACTGAATTTATTGATCAGATACGACGGGGGTTCATGCTGGATCAATCCAAGCTGCTGATTCAGCAACAAGCGATGATCACTTATGAGCAGGCGATTAACATTGCCTTTGAACTTTACCAACTGACTGCTGATAACCGTTATCTGGACAAGGTGTTCAGTTTTATGGAAAAAAGTAAAGCCACACTTTTATCTGAATCTCTTCAAGGCAATTCCCTTAAACATATTCAGGGGATCCCTGACAGTCTGTTGACCAGGGAACAGGATCTGAAAAAGATGATCAGCTTCACAGAAGGGCTGACTTTTAATAACGAATACGACAAGGATTCTCTTGATAATCAGTTGTTTATGCTAAGGCGTTCTTACGATGCTCTCAGCGAACTAATTGCAGATAAATATCCTAAATATTACAATTTGAAATACCAGGTAAGGGTAAGAGAACTAAACGAGGTACAAGATAACCTGGATCCAACCGAAGCGATCCTAAGCTATTTCATTGGCAGTAACACCTGGTTTGTTCTGGGCATAACCAATAAACAGGCGGTGATCCACAAAATTGACAGTACTGCTATCCAGGAGCTGGATATTATAGCATTCAGATCTATGGTAAGCAACCCCGCGGGTTCCTGGGATAACCAGGTATCTTTCCGATTGTACGGGGAGTTGGTAGCCGGTACTTTAGCCAGGCTTGAACCCTCCATAAAGAAGTTGATTGTAGTACCGGTTGGTGCTTTAAGCCACATACCCTTTGGTGCAATGACAACCGCCACCCGGATGCGAAAGGATGGCAAGTTGCCCTTCTTAATCCATGATTATTCAATTACTTATACTCCTTCCATTACATTAATGAGCCTGACATCAGGGGATTCCTTCCCAGGACCACGGTATAGAGGATTCGCTCCTGTGGACTACCAAGGTGAACTCACTTCATTAGTTGGTTCATACAATGAAGTTGTGCGAGCAAATGAATTATTCGGAGGTGAAACATTCCTTCATCAGGAAGCAACTGAAAACAATTTCAAAAAAAGCGGTTCAGCAAGAATCCTGCATTTGGCTATGCATGCGCAAATCGACGACCGTGAACCGATGCGTAGTAAACTAATATTCTCAAACGAACTAGACAGCATTGAAGATGGAAATCTTTATGCCAGTGAAATTTATAATTTAAATCTTTACTCTAACTTAACGGTATTAAGTTCTTGTAACACAGGATATGGTAAATTAATAAAAGGAGAAGGGGTAATGAATTTATCCAGAGCATTTCAGTATGCCGGATCACCTGCTATCGTAATGAGCCTATGGCAGGCCACCGATGCTTCAACCTCGGCCATTATGCATAAGTTCTTCAAAAATCTTAAATCCGGAATTTCCAAAGATGAATCCCTGCGCCTGGCCAAAATCGATTATTTGAGTAATGCTGACCCTTTGAAATCACATCCGGCACATTGGGCCGCATTTGTTTTACTGGGAGATTCCCGGCCCCTACCACTTAATGGATTTAGCTGGAAATGGCTAATAGCAGGAGGCGTATTACTGATGGTAGTGATAATCCGGTTTGTTTATAAATCAAGTCACTAGTCTCCCTCCCGCCTCTTTCAGGATTTGAAGCAGCTCAAAATACTACGGATCACCCCTAAACCTTACATAGCCAAGGAAATCTGCGATATCCGGTTTAACCTAAACATGGGTTGTTCTAATTTTATAATATGGGTAAAATATCTCTGCTTATATTGGTTATCGCAGTTGCCGGCAATTTGTCATTTGCTCAGGAGCAACAGGTAAAGCCACTCAAAAAGGAGCAATCCGAACAACTGAAGAAAGTTGATGGCTCAACCTTTAATTCAATGTTTCATAAGTTCGTATGCCGAAGGTGTGGCAGTGAAAATCAAATAGATTGGGGTCTAAATGCTACTACTAACAAAGAAGGACCTGGATTGATACCTCACTGCGGATTTTGTGGTAAAAAGTACTGGCCTAAATTCAAACCTTCAGGGTTCCTCGAGCGGACATACTGCAGCCAAAGACCGCCAAATCTTTACCTTAATTAAAGAAAGGTCTTCTCAGTTTGCGATGCAATTTCAAGGCTTATTAAATACCTGCCTCGGAAAGCACCAATAAATTCTCCTGAGTCGCCGGGTCCCGGGCTGAGGACCAAATGTCTCCATTGCTGGCCACCAGGACCTGTCTGAAGTTTAAAAGTCTAAAACCGGTATTATATTTACAATAAGCGGAAAAGGATTGATTTTCCCATTTCCTAATGCCATTGGTAGTGGCTATCCATATGGTGCCATCTGCGCCAGAAGCCAGCTGGTTTATTCGAATTCCGATTATTTCGGCATCAATTAGGTTTATTCTTTTTACGGATTGGTCGGGATTAAACTGCAGTAAATAATCGGAAGACCCACCCGGCTGCAACCAAACAACTCCATCCCTATCAATTTTCATATTTCTAAAGAGTGATGTTGGTAAATCCGAGTTTTGTTTACCAAACTGAACAGGGGTAGCAGCATTTTCCACAACATAGAACAATCCTTCCTTTAAAACATAAACTTTGTTGTCCGGTCCCTTTTCCATGGCTGAGAGGCGTACCTGAGATGGAAGTGCTACTAAATCAAAACCATCAGATGAATTAACATACAGGTTTCCATAGAGATCGCTGATCCAGACCCTGTCCGAATCATCTATCAGAAATTGATCAATTGGGCCCATTTCGTTGGGTAACTGGCTTTGATTGTAGATTATTTCAAGTGTTCCGGACTTATATATACCAATAATTTTCTGTTCGTCTATTTCTCCGGCAACCCATGTCTCACCACTTTGGGAACTATTCATGGAGGCTATTTGCACCCCGGGTAATTCCTGAATAAAAGCCCCGTGCTGGTACGAATAATTCTTTTCTCCACCGTACAACCAAAGGTTATCATTAGCATCAATCCATAATCTCCGATAATCGCGATTTACGATAAAATCGTTGGCAAAATATGTTACAGGATAAGGGGGAACCCGGTTGGAGTCGGACCAGCAAGGGGCGGAAGTATTTTCGTTAAACAATTCCTCAATATAATATTCACGCCTGTGTGCTCTTAAACCGGTCGGATTGGTAAATAAACCATTATAGTTATCCAGGTCTCCATATTGCAGTAACCCCACAGATCTCATGATGCTGGCAAAATCCCCAGACTCAAATTTATCATCACGGTGGTGGCGTCCTAGCAGACAATGACCTAATTCATGAAACACAATTTCTTCTTTTCCCAGGTAACCACTTAATAACCAAAGCGCATTTAAGGTGTCCAGGGTTACCTGGTTCAGGTTATCAGTACGGGTACAGAGGCCGATAACCGGTAGATCCGGATCTCCCAACTCAATATTTCTATCAAATTCAAAACTGAGCCTGGTAGTATCGGGAAAAACACCTCGTTTCTGGGCTTCCCACATGAACCGGTCCACGTATTGGCGCATGCCATCCGGAATGTGCCTGACCGGATCAGGCACCACCGTTTCCTCGCAGCTTCCCAGAAAGAGTATTAAACAAGCAACAAGCCAATATTTCACACTGGTATTGAATAAAGTTTAATGCTAATTTAATCAAACCACTGGTAAAATAGTTCGTAAGTAATTACAGTATGGGTTCCATCCATTGTTTATCGTAAATATTTAACCAACTTCATTGTTGATGCTACAAAATTCTTTTAACCAGGCCGTATCTCAATGGTTTAATAAGTACCTGGGTGAACCCACTGATATACAGAAACAAGCCTGGCCTGCAATAAAGGAACAGCAGCATACCTTAATTTCAGCTCCTACCGGTTCCGGTAAAACGCTGGCCGCATTTTTAGCAATCATAGATAACATGATAACCTCAGGTTTGGAAGGAAACCTTGAGGATAAGACTCAGGTAGTTTATGTCAGCCCGTTGAAGGCGCTTAGCAATGACATTCACAAAAACCTCCAGGTACCTCTTGAAGGGATTAAAAAGATACTTCATAAAAATCAGTTGACCCCACCTGAAATTCGCGTGGCACTAAGGACAGGTGACACCCCCAATTCGCAAAGGACGGCAATGTATCGCACTCCCCCGCACATCCTGGTAACTACACCGGAATCTCTTTACCTTTTACTAACCAGTATCAACGGCAGAAAAATGCTGGAGCATGTGGGTACCGTAATTGTTGATGAAATTCACGCCATTTTGGAAAGCAAGCGAGGGTCCCATCTGGCACTGTCTATAGAAAGGTTGGACCGTTTGACCCCTGCTCCACTTACCCGCATTGGGTTATCTGCCACCCAAAAACCCATAGAAACTGTGGCCTGCTTTCTAACTGGTTCGAAACCATGTACAATAGTCGACACCGGTCATAGTCGCAATATGGATGTGGCGATCGAAGTAACTGCATCTCCACTGGAAGCGGTGATGTCAAACGAGGTTTGGGCGGAGATCTATCAGCGGTTGCAAGGGTTGATATTAAGTCACGATACCACCCTCATATTTGTGAACACCCGACGATTGGCAGAGAGAATGGCTTATCGGCTAACTGAAATGATGGGACCTGAGCTGATCACCGCCCACCACGGCAGCATGTCCAAGGAACATCGGTTGGAAGCGGAACAAAAATTAAAATCCGGCAAACTGAAAGCATTAATTGCCACTGCATCCATGGAATTGGGCATTGATATCGGAACGGTTGACTTAGTTTGTCAAATGGGGTCTCCCAGGAGCATAGCTAATTTTTTACAAAGAGTGGGCAGGTCCGGGCATAGTGTGAAGGGTACTCCAAAAGGAAGGCTTTTCCCATTATCACGTGATGAATTGGTAGAAAGTGCCGCTTTAATGCAGGCGATAAAATATCGGGAACTTGACACGCTTGAGATTCCTGAGCAACCTATTGATGTACTGGCACAGCAAATAGTGGCAGAGGTTGCTAACCATGAATATGGTACGAAAGATTTATACCAGCTGGTTACAAGGGCATTCCCTTACAGAAACCTTTCATTAAAAGATTTTAACGAAGTACTGGATATGTTGGCCCAGGGTTATGCCTTGCGACAGGGACGCAGAGGAGCTTATCTGTTCAGGGACCTGGTGAACGACCGCCTGGTTGCTCGAAAGGGCGCCCGTCTTGCGGCAATAATGTCAGGAGGAGCCATTCCGGATAATTTTGATGTTGATGTTATTCTTGATCCTTCGGGTACATTTATTGGGTCATTAAATGAAGATTTTGCTTTAGAAAGTTTACCTGGTCAGGTATTTCAACTAGGAAACAACTCTTACCGGGTTCTGAGGATGGAAACCGGCAAGATGCGGGTTGAAGACGCCCATGGTCAACCGCCTAACATACCATTTTGGTTAGGTGAAGCTCCGGGGCGGAGTTGGGAGTTATCAGCAGCAGTTTCACGATTTCGAGATAATTTGTCCGAACTATTTGGTGAAATTCCTGATAGCACCACCATCAATGGTACACCCCAGGATTCCTGGAAACAACCAGCGATACATTGGCTGCAGGAAGAATTAAATATTGAATCATCCGCCGGGGATCAAATAGTTGATTACCTGGCTGCCGGCATGGCGGCTCTGGGCGTTATGCCTTCGCACGAGAATCTTGTTCTGGAAAGGTTTTTTGATGAAGCGGGCGACCAACACCTTGTAGTTCATGCCCCTTTTGGCAGCCGTATCAACCGGGCGTGGGGGTTGGCATTACGTAAAAAGTTTTGCCGCAGATTCAACTTTGAGCTGCAGGCTGCGGCCAACGAGAATGCTATTATAATGTCATTGGGTGCTACTCACAGTTTTCCGCTAGAAGAAGTATACCAATATCTCAATTCCAGAACGTTAAAGGAGGTACTGATCCAAGCCTTATTAGATGCACCTATGTTTGGAATTCACTGGCGGTGGAACGCAAGCATTGCACTGGCAGTACCACGAAGACGAGCTGGCCAACGGGTGCCGCCTCAAATCCAAAGAATGCAGGCAGAAGATTTGGTAGCGCTGGTTTTTCCGGACCAGTTGGCTTGCCTTGAGAATATTGCAGGAGACCGGGAGGTGCCTGATCATCCATTAGTTCGTCAAACTATTGGAGAC
Source organism: Cyclobacteriaceae bacterium (assembly GCA_021604845.1). Classification (GTDB taxonomy): domain Bacteria; phylum Bacteroidota; class Bacteroidia; order Cytophagales; family Cyclobacteriaceae; genus SZUA-3. The sequence goes on along the minus strand of BQJT01000025.1, from coordinate 17,461 downwards.
TGCTTGTATGACGCAATGGACCTGAGCCGACTTGAACGGATTATTGACAAAATCAGGGATAATAGCATAGGATTGCACTCGGCAAACCTGAGGGAGGCAAGCCCATTTGCCAGCGAAATTCTTAGCAGTAAACCTTATACATTTATCGATGATACTCCTTTTGAGGAACGACGCACACTTGCGGTTAACCAAAGGCGTTGGATTGAACCGTCAGAAGCAAAAGAACTTGGCAAACTGGACCCCCAGGCAATTGATTTGGTAAAAGAAGAAGCCTGGATAGAAGCTGAAACCGAACACGAGTTACATGACGGACTGCTGGTTGCCGGATACATTACCGAATCTGAGTTGCGAGCAACTGCCGATAAATGGCAGGAACTTATCAAAACACTACTTGAACAAAAAAGGATTGTTTGTCTAAAAATCAATGATAATCGATGGTGGATTGCCATAGAACGTCTTCCTGAAATCCGAAAGATCCATCCTCAAATCCAGGTACCGGAATCTATAAAAGTCCCTTTGGGCATTAAAGGAGATAACCACACATTCGAATCAAGCCTTGTCGAATTGTTAAGAAGCAGGCTTGAAGTCTTAGGCCCGGTAACCGTAGAGCAGTTAGTCAGAGACTTCCAACTACCAGCCAGCGCTTTAAATGTAGCACTATTAACACTGGAGCAGGAAGGATTTGTTTTCCAGGGCAATTTTAGTTCAATTGATCAAACTGAATGGTGTGAACGGCGGCTATTGGCCAGGATTCACCGATATACTTTAAGGAAGTTACGACGTGAAATCGCACCGGTAGCGGCGGCAGATTTCATGCGTTACCTGTTTGAATGGCAGTTTGTGGCAAATGAAAGTCAATTGGAAGGACCGCAGGCCCTGGAAAATATTTTGGACCAATTGGAGGGATTTGAAGCCCCGGCCGCCTCCTGGGAGGGTGAATTATTTCCGGCGAGAATAAAAGATTATGATTACTTATGGCTTGATGTTCACTGCCTGTCGGGGAATTTTATCTGGGGCCGGTTTATCAATAAAACACTTGCCAGGAATCCTGTTAAAACCACTCCCCTGGCATTCATCCGTAGAGCTCACACCAATTTATGGCAGTATCTAAGGCAGCCGGTTGACGCCAACGGACTTACAGGAAATAATCAACAGGTATGGCACTATTTACAAAAACAAGGTGCCTCATTTTTTAATCAGATTACCTCAGACTTAAAATTGTTAAAAGTTGAAGTGGAAAATTGTTTGGGTGAACTGGTTTCCTATGGTTTGATTACCTCCGATAGTTTTAACGGGTTGAGGGCACTACTGGTACCTGGCAAGTTTAAGGTTACTCATTCCAGAAAGCGCAAACCAACTACTTTCAACATAGAAGAAGCTGGGAGGTGGTCAATCATTGAGCGAACATCAGAAAGTCAGGAACTGGGACAAGAGGAGCTGATAGAACTTGCAAGGGTTTTATTAAGAAGGTATGGAGTGGTTTTCAGAAAGCTGGTGGACCGGGAAAAGTCCATGCCGCCCTGGCGGGATTTGGTAAGGGTATTCAGGCTAATGGAAGCCCGTGGTCAAATTCGTGGCGGCAGGTTCGTCACCGGTGTCTGGGGAGAGCAATTTGCTCTTAAAGAAGCTATCACCAAATTAAGATCAGTTACAAAAAAAACCAGCTCCGGTGAGTTGGTAACCATTAGTGCAACAGACCCATTGAACCTCACAGGTATCATAACTCCAGGCACCCGGATCTCAGGAATCATTCACAATCGCATACTGTACCTGGATGGTGAACCGGTCGCCGTAAAAAATGGTAAAGAAGTCAATTTTCTTAAAACACCTGATAAGTCAGACAAATGGACCTGGCAAAACGCTTTGATACAACGACAAATTTCCCCCCGCTTAAGACCCTATTTAGGGAAAGGAATTGTTTGATCTAAAAACTAAGGTCTAAGATCTTAGATCTTACTTACTATTTCAAAATATATGTACTATTATTAAGCGGATGAAAGTTTTCAATTTCTCTGGTTGGGTCAGTTTGTTCATACTAGTCAGCTGTGCCACTCCAATACAACCTCCGAATATTTTACTAATTGTAGCTGACGATACCGGCTGGAATGATGTAGGGTACCATAATCCGGATATATCTACACCACATATAGACCAATTGTGCAGGTTGGGCCTTGAGCTGGAACAATTTTATGTCTATCCAACCTGTTCACCAACCAGGGCGGCTTTGTTAACCGGGCGCTATGCCAGTCGATTTGGGATATCAAAGCCCATCGCTATGAGCAGTAAGCAGGTTTTACCCACCGACATAGCTACGTTGCCCGGATCTTTGCACAATGGTGGCTACCAAACCGCTATCATGGGTAAATGGCACTTAGGGTTAAACCCCGAAAGTGGACCCTTACAATATGGATTTGAATACAGCTATGGATTTCTCCACGGACAAATTGATCAATATACTCATCTTTATAAGAATGGAGATCGCAGCTGGCATCGTATGGATCGTTTTGTTGAAGAGGAAGGCCACGCCACGGATTTAATAACCGATGAAGCAATTAAATTCATCACTGCTACCCGGGATAAACAGCGGCCGTTTTTCATTTATGTTCCTTATAGCGTACCTCACTACCCGGTACAGGAAAATGAAAAGTGGCTGGCTGAATACCATAACAGTCCCATGGTAGATTCCCGTAAATTATTTGCTGCTTCCATGACCCACATGGATCATGCCATCGGGAGGTTGATTACGGCTTTAGAGGAAGAAAACATCCAGGAAAATACCTTGGTAGTGTTCATGAGCGATAACGGAGGCCAGTTAAGTTGGACTGCTACATTTGAGTACGGCATGAGACATGGTCCTTACCAAGAATTGGGAGATAACGCTCCACTCAGGGGTTCCAAGACCGAAGTTTACGAAGGTGGCATACGGGTTCCGGCATTGTTGTATTGGCCTGGTGAAATCCTGCCGGGAAAATACCAGGGCATGATCAAGGTGACCGATCTGTTTCCAACGCTTACCGCGCTGGCGGGAATAGAAACTATCGACTCATCCAGTGCTGATGGAAATAATGTATGGGAATCTCTAACCGGCAAGGGTACTCTCGAAAATAGATCCCTGTTTCTGAGAACCAATAGCTCCATTGCTTACCGAAAGGGCGATTGGAAATTAATACACCATGCTCCCAATCTGGACACAGCCAGAAATGAACTATTCAACCTGGCCAATGACCCATTGGAGCAGTACGATGTAATCGATAATAATAGAGAAATTTTCGACGCCCTATGGTTGGAAACAACATCAGAGGTTAATTTCGAAGAAAATCTTGAAGCATTTAACATACCTTAAACAAAACAAAATGTCTTATATGGACTTAAGTCCGGTGGCCAAATCAATTTTTAATAATGGAGGCGTATTTGTGCCAAGTCCACTGGCACTGGATGAAAAAAAGCGACATCATGAAGCCTACCAAAGATTACTGACCTTATACTACATAAGATCCGGAGCAAAAGCAGTTATTCCCGGAGCACATACCGGTGAGTTCGCACTTAATGATCTTGAACTTCTTGACCGTTGGATGTTATGGATCAGTGAGATGTGTCACCAGTATGGCGATGAGATGGTATTAATGGCAATGGTAGGTGGATCTCGGGCGTTGAAACAAGCTGAATTGGCAGTAAAACACGGTTATCATGCGGTAATGATCGCACCAACTGCGTTCACCGGCCTGTCAGATGCAGGGGTACTCGGTTTGTTTGAAGATATAGCTTCTATAATACCAACATTCGCTTTCGAGTTGCAAACGACAATCCCCGGAAGTTATCGGTACAGTCCCAAAATTTGGGCGGAAATTTTCAAAATCACCCATGGAGCTAAAGGAGCATCATTCGATACTTACCGGTCATTGGTAATGCTGGAATCCGCGGCAAAATCTTCAAAACATCAAGAACTGATACTTTTTACCGGTAATGATGACCGGATTGTGGCAGACCTGTTGGGCAATTATAATTTTAAACATGATCAGCAGAACCGGTGTGTCAGCTACAAAGGTGGTTTACTGGGACATTTCGCCACTGATAGCGGTGCTGCTGTCAACTGGTTTAACGCAATAAAGGATTACAGGAAATCAGGGCAGTGGTCCTTTGAATTAAGCAAAGAAGAGCTGGCGCATGGAGTAAACCGGTGCAATATGGAGCTGTTTGATGCGCTCAATAATTTCGAGAATTCCGTTTGGGGAGTAAAGTACCGGCTTAGTTCAATGGGACTTTTACCTGGACCATTCTGTTCACATGAAACCGGCAGCAGAGATCAGGCAGCGTTGATCGACAATGTATATGGTGAATATCCTGCGCTATCTGATGATCAATTCCTGAAAGAAAACATCGGCGCGTTGAAGAAAGAGGTTGGTATCAATAATTAAATTACCCTATGAAACTATCGGAAATAACAAATACTAAAGATCTCTGGCATTACATGACAAGTCCTACTTCAGGGCTGGTGAATTCCATTGGTGAAATGGGCTCAGGAGATATGATCATACTTGGAGGAAGCGGAAAGATGGGTAAAGAGCTGGTGGGCCTGGTACAAAATGCCGATGCTGCCAATAAAGTTACCCGGAATATTATGGTGGCTTCCACTTTCAGTAATCAGCAGGATCTGGATGATTTGCAGGAACTTGGGGTTACCTGCTACCAAGGGGATTTAAGTGAGGAATCATTTCTGGAATCACTGCCAGATGCTCCATTTGTAGTTTACATGATGGGGTTTAAGTTTGGCAGCAGCGGCGACTGGAGAAAGTCATTTCAGATGAATTCAGTAGTTCCATATATGGTGGGGAGAAAATACCAGAATTCGTCCATCGTAGTATTTTCTTCGGGGAATCCGTATCCCCATACACCCGTGGACGGTGGTGGTGCCGCTGAAAATGTGCAATTAGACCCTGTGGGTATTTACGGGTGGAGTATTGTAGCCCGTGAAAGCTCGTTTCAAACCACCGCGTTACAATTCCCAGGCCAAAAGATATCTATTTACAGACTGATGTACGCACAGCACCTGCAGTATGGTGTTTTAGTTGATCTGGCACGAATGATAATCGACCAACAGCCGGTTTCCCTGCAAATGCCCGCAGTAAACCTTATATCCCAGCGAGACGCCAATGAAGTGGCACTTAAAAGTTTTCAGAAATGCAACAAGGAGGGTTGGATTGTCAATGCTGCAGGTCCGGTATGGAGGGTGCGAAACCTGGTAGAACGTTTAGGTGCTTACCTGGAAGTAACCCCCATTTTCCAGGGAACAGAAGGAGATACAGCATTATTGGCAGATGACTCTTTGGCGGTAAGAACTTTCGGCGAATATCAGGATTCCAGTGATGAATTAATAAAGGCTGCTGCCAATTGGGTAAGCAATGGTGGAGATCACTGGGGCAAACCAACCAAATTTGGGCGGGTAAAGCATGATTATTAGTAATTGTAAATTACTTTTTTATTTCCTTAAAAGGGATTTCACAACGTATTAAATAAAACTATTGAAATACCCTGAGACACTTGAGATCAAACTTGCAGGTACCAGGTATCAAACCATGCTTCGACTTAGCCAACTGGCAGGATGGAACCAAACAGCTGAGCAGCTTGAAAAGCTGGCTTCTGAATTTCCTGAATCAAATCTGATCGCAGTTTATCATCAGGAAAACCAGGATATCCCTGCCGGAAGCGGATTGGTGATTCCTATTGGTGAATCCATGGCCTGGATAGGCATGATACTGGTTGATCCGGAGTTCAGGCGTAAGGGTATTGCCAGCGCTATAATGCAACGATGCTTGCAACTAGCTGAAAATACTTTGAATTGCAGGGTCATTGGACTGGATGCTACCCCCATGGGCCACCATGTTTATCAAAAACTTGGATTTGAGCCATCCTTCCAAATTTGGAGATGCACCATGGCTACAAATGAATCCATTGCGATAGATTCCGGTTTGGTAGTAGAACCAATTGATGACTTAACGGTTTGCTTCGATTTCATTAAGGAAATTGATTTTGGCTACAAAGTGCCCTGGTTTTCCCTGATTAAAAAGCTCAGTCTGCCTTACCTGTGGGTAGCCAAACAAAACCATAGGATTGCAGGGCTGATTATGAGCCGTCCGGGGAGACTTAGACCTCACATTGGTCCGTTAGTAGCCGAATCATCAGCAGTTGCAAGAACGTTACTGGCAAGTGTTCTTGGTTACTGGAATTCAAAAGGTAAATTGGAGGTCTTTATTGATATTCCTGAATTTCACTTTGAGAAAGGTGCGAATCCAACCGGTTGCAGTTTTATTCAAAATGTAGAAATTTCCAGACCATTTATCCGTATGTACAGGATGCCGCAAGTTGATCAGTCACCTCCAGATAAAACTGATGGCGCGAAAGAGAAAACAGAGTCTGAAAATACAGGGGTATTAAAAATGAATTTGCTTCCCGCCGATATTGCAGTGGAGTTTGTGAGCAACGAAAGAGATTCCCTTAAATATCTATTTGCCTGCGGAGGCCCTGAACTCAGTTAATGGTATTTTTTAACATTGTCTGCCGTCCGGGCTATTGGACCGTTGCCGATCTACAAACTTTTGCTGTTGCTGATAACAGCCTCGGATGTTAAAATAGTTTGCAAATCAGCCGGGGAGTAATTGACGGATTTAAGGGTCTTCTGATCGCTGGACCTGAATACCAAATATTTACCATCCACCTGTTTATAGTAACATGGTGTGTTTCTTTTGTTTTGGTAGTAGTCTACCGTAGCCTGTGCTTCATCTAATGAACTGCAGGACTTGCTCATATTGGATCGTTGAACTTCGTTAAACAATGCTGCAAATTTTTCTCCAAGTCCGAATTCCAGTACGGCTCCGGAAAGCACATATTGAATATCGCATAATGCGTCTGCAATCTCAACAATATCTTTATCCTCAATTGCCTCTTTTAACTCATCCAGTTCTTCTGCTATCAAAGACACCCTGAGCTCACAACGACTGGCAGACGGAAGACCTGGCTGTTCTTTTATAGGATGTTGAAAAGTCCGGTGAAATTCGGCTACCTGGTTTAGTGGGTCAATTTTATCCATGCTAAAAGTTCTTACAAATAATTCTCGAAGATTATAAAAGTTACCACCAAATTAAACAATGCTGAATACAAATATCTGTTATATTGGAATAACCATACCAAAGCACTGCTTTTATGGTCAGTTTAAGTCTTAACTTATTTATCCAGTGTTTTGAAAGTTTTTATCTCCTGCACCTTACTTACCCTGAATTTGGCCGGAATCCTTCAGCTTCGGGGCCAGGAAAGTGTGGTCTTATGCACTGATTCTACTTTTTGTGTTCCTGCGGTATTCGGTATGTCCAGGAGCAAGGGCATTATCATAAAGCAGGAGCGTGTTTTCGATTATCGAATTACCTCAAACGGTAACGACGCCGGGTTTGGGAGTAGTGAGGATGAAGTAAAATTCAATAAACGCTGGCAGTTTAAGCTCAGATTTCCGGTAATTATAAAGCCCGGGTTCAAAATGGCTATGGGGCTGGAGTATTTTAAGGAAGAATACCATTTTGAAGGATTTCCCGAGAATGATTACCCGTTTTACCAGAGCCTGGAAGACAAACCGTTGAGAAGTATAGGTACGTCCTTCTACCTGGTCAAACCATTCATTGGAAACCGCTATCTGCTGATGAGGATCGGCGCCAAGTTCAACGGAGATGAGGGGCTGGGTAATCTGATCGACTCCGATAAACTGAGAATCTCAGTTGCCCCTTTGTTCGGTTGGAAAAAGAACCCGTACACCTCTTATGCTTTCGGGTTTGCTTACAGCTACGACTTTGGACGACAGCGCGTGTACCCGGTATTTTCATATAATCATACCTTCAACAATCGACTCGGACTGGAGTCCATCATTCCTCTTGAGGTGAAACTGCGCTACAGTCTTAGTGAAAAGAATATTTTTTATGCCAGTACCGAGTTTAATGGAGCCAACTACAACATTCAACTGGACGATCCGGGTTTTCCAGAAGGACAGGATTATTATTTGAGGAAGTCAGAAATAAGATTCGTACTTACTTATGAGCGGGAGATCCACGATTGGCTTTGGTTTAGTTTGGAAAGCGGGCTTCGAAGCAACATAACTTTCGAATTAGTAGATGGTCCTACCCGCAATGCAAATACCGTGATCGATAATACTTTTAACAGTGCATTTTTATTAAATGCCAGTATTTTTATAGTGCCTCCCAGAAAGTTACTGGACTAAATTTATCGCTGCATAATAAACTCCAAAGCGCTGCGATCGTTGGCAATTTGCTGATAATTTTCAAATCCTTCCGGCAATGGTACCAGCCGAAGATCATGATTATCTTCTACCTGTTTTTCAAGATCCGGGATATCCTCAGAAACAACATCATACCAGCCGTTCAGGGACAAATTATTATCTGCCCAAAATTTAGGATCGTAATGCACCTTCGGGTTGAGCATTTCACTGTACAGGACCTCTCTTTGAGCATAGTTGATATAGGTTGCCTGCTGGTTGGTGAAGGAAGCCCCAATTAGCTCGGTAGTCCAACTATATCGATGATCGTTCATCTCATAAGTTCTGCTTAGGCTTGCGCTTTGAAGGTAGTATTGATTTTCAAAAAGCATGAAATCCAGTTTAAAAATGCTTCTTATGTTGCTGTGTTTAGAGTTCCTTTTAAGAAAATTTTCAGGGCCGGTACTGTTAATAGTCAGACTAATCAGTGCCTGATCATCCTCCTTTACCAGCATTTTACCGGAATAATTGAAAGAGTCAGCAGGCGGCTGCCTTGGTTCAAATAAAATTTCTAAAACCATCCGATCCTGATATACGGTAGTGTCGCTGACAGTGTATTCAAATTCGTTTAGATTCGATTTGTTCAAAGGGCCTTGATGCAAATAATAATCCTTTGCCTTTAGTAAAGCTGCTACTTCCAGGTATTGCTGCGTTTCTGCAGGGTAGTTTGACCTGCGGATATTTTTCCATTGAATTAAATCGTAGGTAAGATGATTGCTATTATTCTTATACCTTGGGTCATACCCATTCAAATACATGATTCCCTGTGCCTCGGTGATACCTGCATACTTATTATCTACCGAGACTGTTTCATTGTAAAATCCATTCATCAGATAGGGTGTTGACCTCAGGTAAACCTTCCGGTTTTTAGAAGTTTCCCGCACCAGGTCATCCAGAGTTTGATATTTTCCAACCACTACTACCTCGTCCAGCATTCTGGTTGCCGGAGTCAGCAGGAAGCGTTGCTGCTGTTCCAGGCTAATTTCCGAGAGCTTGATGGACTTTCCCTGGTAACCCACAGAGCTGATTTTCAACAAGTGATCCGGATTGTATTCAGGCAACAGTAGTCTAAAGAAACCATTCAGGTTGGTGCTGATTCCCCGCTCCTGCTCGGTTACTCCCACCGAAGCATACGGTATTGGTTCTTCGGTATCCTGATCAACTACATAACCAGCGATCTCATAAGATTGCCCTAAAACCCCTATAGAAGTAATAATAAATGCTGCACAGGTAACAAAGGAAGCTAATTTCATATCTTTAAATTAACTTATAGACTTCGTTTAAATAAACAACTTTGTTAGATTCTGCAATGAACCTTCACTTTTTACTGAGACTGGGTAGATTCCATTTTATTATGGTATTGATGATTATTTCCTGCAAAACACCCGACAAACAGGAATTTGACATCAGTAATATCGCTGCAAACGAAGAAGTGGCTAACTATATGCGTTCATTTAAAGGTCGCGGTGACCTGGCGGACACCACAGCTCCCACAAACGCTCAGGAAGCAGTAGCTGGTTTTGTGCTCCCCAAAGACCTGAATATTGAACTGGTTTTATCAGAACCTCAGATACATCAGCCACTGGAGATTACATTTGATCATCGGGGAAGATTGTGGGTAGTTCAATACAATCAATACCCTTACCCCGAAGGCCTAAAACTAACCGGTATTGATAATCATTTGCGAGCGCAGTTTGACAAAGTACCGAAACCACCTCCTGCAGGAGCAATCGGCGCGGATAAGATCACTTTTTTCGAAGATACCAATGGAGATGGAAAGTTTGATAAATCTACTGACGCCATTACCGGGTTAAATATAACCACCGGAGTCGAGTTTGGAAGGGGCAGAATTTGGGTTTTAAACCCACCCTACCTGCTTGCCTATGCTGATTCTGAGGGAGACGGCCTTCCGGACGGACCACCAGAAGTGCACCTCACCGGTTTCGGTTTGGAAGATACACACGCGGTGGCCAACAGTCTCCGCTGGGGCCCGGATGGCTGGCTTTATGGTGCTACCGGCAGCACGGTTACCTCAGATATTAGCTCAGAAGTTACCAAAAATGTCAGGTTTCAGGGACAAGGGATTTGGCGGTACCACCCGGAAAATAAGCTATTTGAAGTATTCGCCGAAGGCGGAGGAAATACCTTTCATGTAGAAATGGACGCAAAAGGAAGGATATATTCCGGAGATAATGGCGCCACCAGGGGGCAGTACTACAAGCAGGGTGCCTACTATACTAAGAATTGGGGTAAGCACGGACCCTTAACCAATCCCCATGCCTTTGGTTACTTGAAAAATATGGAACTTGAAGGTGAACCGCTGAGGTTTACTCATGCCTGGATCCGATACGAAGGAGGCGCTCTCCCTGCTATCTATGACAATAAAATGGTGGCAATAAATCCTCTGTTAAACTATCTGCAGTTGTGCGACATGGTACAGGAAGGTTCTACCTTCAAAACTGTAGACCTGGAGAGATTAGTTGAAACTGAAGACCACTGGTTCAGACCAGTAGATATCAAAGTGGGCCCTGATGGTGCTGTGTATCTGGCCGATTGGTATGATAGCCGATTGTCTCATGTTGATCCTAAAGATAACTGGCACAAAAGCAGTGGGAGAATTTATCGGATAACCGCCAAAAACCAGGAAGCACTACCGTCATTCGACCTAAGCAAATACTCATCCGAGCAGTTGGTACAAGTGTTGTCCCATAGGAATAAGTGGTTCCGTCAACAGGCGATAAGGCAATTCGGTGACCGTAAAGATGCAGATATTGTTGATCAACTGGCTGATCTCCTGAATTCGGGCAGTCCGCAGGAAGCCCTGGAAGCACTATGGGCCATTAACATCAGTGGTTACTTCGATGACAAAGTTGCTAAAACTGCGCTGAGCCATGGTGACCCTTATGTACGTCTTTGGGCTGTGCGGCTACTGGGTGATTCCGGCAGCATCCCCAAAGGAGTGTATCAGCACTTCTTACAAATGGTAATTAAGGAACAGCATCCTGAAGTTCAAAGTCAGATTGCCTGCACTGCAAAACGAATACCGGCTAACCAGGCAATTCCGTTGATTCAACGCTTGATCCAACATCCTGAGTTGGCATCGGATCCGGACAATTCATTGCTAACCTGGTGGGCAATCGAGGCTAAAACACAGGCGGCACCAGAACAGGTAATAGAAATGTTCAGATCTGCTGATATTTGGAAGTTTCCTCTTGTCCAGCAAACAATCCTACCGAAACTGTCGCAAAAACTGGTAATGGTGGGGTCAGATAAAAGTCTGGAGCACTGCACCACCTTACTTTCTCTTGCCCCTGATTCCAAGAGTGCCAACTCCATCATTGAGGGAATTCAGGAAGGACTTATGGGAAAGGACCTGGGAGTTTTACCTGAAAATTTAATAGCAGGAATCGGCGGTTATCAGAAAGAAAGCGGCCAGGCCCCGCTGGCATTTAACATCCAGCAAAAGGATCAGCAGGCGATTTTATCGGCAGTCAGCATTATTAAAGATGCTGAAGCACCCATTAATGACAAGATGGTATACATTAAGCTTATGGGGGCGCTGCAAATAACAGAAGCTGTAGAAGTACTGGTGGAACTGGTTGAAAGTGCCGATGAACGAACTTCCCTGCGTAAAGCAGCGATTGAGGCTTTAGGTCATTTTAGTATCAATGAAATTGGTGAAAAAATAGCTGCAGCCTACCCCGATAAGCTGAGAGCAGATCCTGTTTTACGAGTAACCTCCCTGGACGTACTTTCCAGCAGAGAAGATTGGGCCATGGATTTCCTGAACCTTATTGAAATAACCAGGCAGGTAAAACCGGAAGATGTCCCTGTCCAGATAATACATCAGTTTCAGCTGCTTGGGAACAACAAGGTTACCAAACTTGTCGACGATATATGGCCAAATATCAAGGCAGCCCAGATTGATAAACAGCGTATCACCCAAAGAATTGTGCAGGCCACAAAATCCGGTAATGCCGATTTCATGGCGGGAAGAATGTTATATCTTAAAAATTGTGGTTCATGTCACAAATTATTCAAGGAAGGTGGTGACCTCGGCCCGGACCTGACAGGGTATGAACGTAGTAATTTAAATTACCTGATTACCAACATTGTCGATCCGGACCTGGATATTAGAGAAGGTTTTGTAAATTATAAACTTGTCACCGAGGATAATCGCACCTTAGTTGGTATACTGGTGAACCGAACCAGTGAAGTTCTGGAATTAAAGACATTTAGTGGCGCCGAGTACACTATACCAGTCAATCAGGTGAAAGTTATGGAGGCCCAGGCTACTTCTATAATGCCAGAACGTTTGGTGGACAATTTAAGTGATAATCAATTGAGGGACTTGTTTGGGTACATTATGCAGAATGAGTTCCACACGGCAAACTAAAATTAATATTATGCAGAAATTTGACAGAAGAGGGTTTATAAAAACCACTGCACTATCCGGGATTGGATTGGCAATGGCAAACTCCAGCTCCATGGCCGCCGCAATTAGGCCAACGGGAAATATCACCATCGGTATTATCGGATTGGATACCTCTCATAGTGTAGCGTTTAGCAAATATATCAACCAACGGGAAAATGGGTTTGAAGTTGTTGCTGCTTTCACAACAGTGAGCAAAGACATCCCTTCCAGTTATGAACGCGTCGATAAGTTTACTGAGGAAATCAGAACTCTGGGAATAAAAGTTGTTAGCACTATTGAAGAGTTGCTCAAACTATGTGATTGTATATTATTGGAAACCAACGATGGAAGATTACACTTAGAACAAGCAAAGCAAGTTTTCGAAAGCGGCAAAAGGGTCTTTATTGATAAGCCTGTGGCCGCTTCGATAGCAGATGTTAAACAGATTTACCAATTATCGGAAGGTACTGGTGTCCCGATGTTTTCATCCTCGGGTACCCGTTACATGAGCAAAGCCCAACTGGTTCGGGAGGGATCTATCGGACAGGTTTTGGGAGCAGATACTTTTAGCCCGGTTAGCTATGAACCGAATCACTCTGATTTGTATTGGTACGGTATTCACGGGGTAGAACTTCTGTTTACGGTAATGAAAGCGGGATGCAAGCGGGTAAGAAGAACCACCACGGAAAAGTACGATACTGTAATTGGAGAATGGCAAAACGGGGGCATCGGTACTTTTCGAGGCATATTGAAAGGAGAGAAAGGATATGGCGGACAGGCGTTCGGTTCGGAAGGTATGGCGGAATTAGGCCCGTGGGAAGGTTATGACGCACTGGTGGAAGCCATCCTGGAATACTTTAAATCCGGGATTACACCGGTACAGCCAGTTGAGACTTTAGAAATCTATGCATTTATGGAAGCTGCAAAGATCAGTAGTCAGCAAAATGGAGCATGGATTGAACTTAGCAGCGTTTAATTTAAACATGCCTGCGGACAACCGATTTTAATCCATGGTAGACAGTGAAATAACTATCTAAAAATCATCGCTGCTTTTAATAACTGATATTAATGACTGAAAAACGAATATCACTGTGGTCTGGTCCACGTAATGTATCCACTGCATTGATGTACTCTTTTGCTCAAAGACCAGATACTACTGTATTGGACGAGCCATTATATGGCCACTATTTAAGCATCACTGATGTTCAGCATCCTGGCAGAGACGAAGTGCTTCAAAGCATGGAACTTGATGGGTCTAAAGTAATTGTATCCCTGTGCCATGATGATTACTCAAAACCGGTGCTTTTTGTTAAGAACATGGCACATCATCTGGTTAAACTGGACCTGTCTTTTCTCGATGATCTGCACAATGTACTGTTAATTCGTGATCCCAAGGAAATGCTGCCATCCATGGTTAAGCAACTGCCAAATCCTGTGTTGCGCGATACCGGATTAAAGCAACAATGGAAGCTGTACAACAGGCTGCTGGAGTTGGGTAACAACCCGGTAATCATCGATTCGAAAGAACTTTTGCTCAACCCTGAAACCATTTTGGTTAAAGTTTGTCATATCCTGGACATCCCGTTTTTTCAGGAAATGATGACCTGGACTGCAGGACCTATAAAGGAAGATGGAATTTGGTCCAAGTACTGGTACGAAAGCGTGCATGATTCAACTGGTTTCCAGCCTTATAAACCTAAGAAAGACCCGGTCCCTGATCATCTAACCGAACTTTGGCAGGAATGTGACCACTTTTACCAATTACTTTACCGGGAAGCCCTGAAAGTCAGGAGTTAAGAAATCGGTCATTTGAAAGTAATTCTTCCCCAAATTGGGGAACAGTTACCCAAAAGCTCAGACTTCACTCATCTCAATATATTGGATATATTCAATATAATTGTGCGTTTTTCCTTAAATAAATTGCACTATTCGATTTTTTAAATGGTTTGGTACAGATTTGACAATAAGTGAGATGTCAACATGTACGAATTAATAGAAAAAATCATGAAAAAAATCGCAATAATAATCCCACTGGCAGTAGGTGTTTTCTCCTGTTCCCAGCTGGATCTTGAAGAAAGAGTCGCTGCCCTCCAGGAGGAAAACAATCAACTCCAGGAACTGGCTCTTGATAAGGACCATTCCATAGCAGAGTTTATGGAGTCTTTTACTGAAATCGAGAAGAATTTGGCTGAGATCAGGGAAAGAGAATTAAATATTGAACTGAACAATGGGGATGCCGCGATTTCCCAAGACGTTCATAAAAGAGTAACTGAGGATATAAAGGTTATTAATGAACTCATGGTGGAAAACAAAAAAACCATTGAAGAACTAAATACCAAAATCAACCAGATCACCGGCAAAAACTCCAAATTGAGGAAAGCCATGGAATCTGCCAAGCAGGAACTTATTGCTCAGGTTGAGGAAAGAGACGTTCAGATTGCTGAATTGAAAGAGGAACTGGAAACCATGGATTTCACCGTCCAGGAGTTAAATAGTCAGGTAGATACCTTGCAGTTAGCGAATACTACTAAACAAGGAATTATCCAGGAACAAACTGGTCAGTTAAACACTGCCTACTACACAACAGGAACCTCTAAAGAGCTATTGGCCGAAAATGTGCTGGCAAAAGACGGAGGTTTTCTGGGTCTGGGTAAAAGTGAGCTGTTGAAATCCGATTTTAACTCAGAGAAGTTCAACAAGATAGATATTACTACTACCACTACCATACCCATCAGCGGAACCAAAGCGGAGCTAGTAACTAACCATCCATCTGATTCCTACGTACTTGAAGGAGATAATGGCGACGAACTGGAACGACTGGTGATAGTAGATCCAACCAGGTTTTGGAATTCTTCAAAATACCTGGTCGTTGTGACCCACTAAAAGAGAAGAGATTTGGTTTGCTTGTTAAGCGTAAAAATGGAGTTGGTTAAATATAACCAGCTCTATTTTCGTTTATATAGCAATAGCTATTAGCTAACCAGTCTTAGCGGGTTTTTATGTAGCTTTATATACCACAATGCAAAAGAAACACAACACCATAAAAGTCAAGGTTATTGGTTGGTTTCTGCTGGCCGCACTGGCCGTGTTATTGACCGGTATAATCAGTTACAATAGTTACAGAGACTTGTTACGATCACTGGAAAACACCTCTGTACAGGAGACCAAACTGAAGGCACTTGGTGAAATTCTGGTAGATATTACCCATGCGGAAGCAAAAATGCGCGCCTATGCATTAACTAAAGAGTCCACTCAACTACAGGAATATCAGCAACTGGTAACCGGTATCAGACAAACATTAGAGCAGGTTAAAAGCATGGAACCGGTTGATTTGTCATTTAACACTCAAGTTGACAGTATTTCTTTGCTGCTTAATAACCAAACTGCAGGCATCCAGGGATTTATAGAATTAAAGAAAACACTGAATGAACTGAGCTTTTCATCCTTGGCGCTGGAAGAAATCAGTGGCAGCACGGACTCAGTACCAGCGTTGAGAACCACTACTACTACCACTACCACTACTACCAAAGTGGATCCGGTGTTGCCGGAAGATGAAGAAGCCGGAAAGAATACCAGGAGGCAACAAAAGAAAAGAGCACAGGAAATTGCCAAAGAACTGCTGAAACTGGACAAAGAACCTCAAATCGAAACGGAGACCATCGTAACCACCGATACCAGTTTTGTACAACCGGATACTGTCATGGAGAACATCCAACAGATACTGGTAGACTTAAGTCATGAAGAAAGTCGATATCAGCAGGTGCTGGCAAACAAGGAACTGAAATTGGTGGAAAGCAATATTCAAATCATCACCCAGATAAGAAGTCTCATCGGGTCATTGGAGAAACAGGAACTGGCAGTAAATGTTCAGAAGGCCAATGATGCAAAGATGATAGCCAGCAGATCAACACTTACCATATCCATCATTATTTTCTTCTGCCTCATTCTGGGAATAGTATTTACCTATTTGATTTTCAGGGATGTTCGGATCAGTGATTTTTACAACCTGAAATTGATAGGAGAAAGGAATCAGGCCGAGCAGCTGGTTAAGTCAAAACAGCAGTTTCTGGCCACCATGAGCCATGAAATCAGAACACCGCTGAATACCATTATCGGATTTACCGAGCAACTGTCTACTACGGACCTGAAGCCAGCACAAAAGAAATACCTTGAAGCAGTACAGACTTCCGGCCAGCATTTGCTGCACACAGTTAATGATATTCTTGATTATTCAAAAATGGAGGCAGGCGAACTTAAAATTGCAGCAGACCCGTTTGACCTGCATCAATGTCTGACAGAAGTGGTCGAAACCCTTGAGATAAAAGCAGCGGATGCAGGTTTAGATCTCAAATTGTCCTTAGATCCGGATACGTCGATAAGTTTGATTGGTGATAAGTTTCGACTAAAACAAATACTCATCAATCTGGTGAGCAATGGCATTAAGTTTACTGATGAAGGTTTTGTGAAAGTTAGTGGACAATATGCCGTAGAAAACGACATTGCCAAGGTCAGAATTTCGGTAAAAGATACCGGCATTGGGATTCCTGAAGAGAAAAGAAAGGAGATATTCTCTGATTTCAAACAGGTGGATGCATCCGGTACCCGACGATATCAGGGCACCGGCCTGGGGCTGGCAATCTGCAAGCGACTGGTTGAAATGCAGGGCGGCTCGATAACGGTGAAAAGCGATCCCTCAAATGGAAGTGAGTTTTTGGTAAAACTAAAGTACCCGGTAA
>BQJT01000024.1 GCA_021604845.1 Cyclobacteriaceae bacterium | reverse complement strand
CCGGTATCTTCTTCTGGAACAAACCTCTTTTCTTTGACCGAATCATAGCTTCTTTTAACTGTTTCCCTATAATCCGTAAACTGGAGTCCGGCTTTTATAGCCTTTTTATTGCTAATCTGATAAAATCCAGGTTCCGGATCCGTTTTTACAGGCAGCCAAAAAGGAATTTGCATAAAAGGTTCCAGTTTCTGTTCTCCAACTAAGAACTTTTCATCCATCCATATAATTTTTACATCACTTTCAAGAGTTTCTCTGGCTAATATCAACATCTCTTTATAACCCATGGTTGTTGCAGGCCCTACCATATTGAAATGTCCCTTAATATTCTTTTCAGTACATTCTGTGATAAAGTTTCCAATATCCCGGGCATCGATGAACTGAACCGGATCATTAGAATCAGGGGCTAAAATTTCATCACGGTTTGCTATTCGATCCAGGACATAGGTGCCGAAGGGGCCAGGATCGCGGTCTCCCACTATTGCTCCCGGTCTTAATATGGTAAAGCTATCCGGGAAATGTTCCTCTACAACCTTTTCGCAAAGAACTTTGTTCAGATTGTAGTTGCCTGGTTCATATTCCGTCCCTTGTCTTCGTGGCGAGGATTCGTCCATGCCAATTTTTACGTAATGAAGATAGGCTGCGATGCTCGATATATAAATATAATGCAAAGCACTACTTTTAAGCATCTCAACGGCATCTTTAACAAGTTGCGGGTTTTGCGGCCAAACATCGATTACAGCATCCCATTTTTTATTTTGGCTTTTTAAATTAGCATAGCCCGCTAAACCCTTTTCGCGATCCCCTGTAATCTTGTCTAAAGCTTTGAATAAATGTGGATTGGTAATGCCCCGGTTGAACAAAGTAACATTGTGTCCTTCTTCTACTAGAGATTTAACAATTGCCGGTCCCAGAAAATTAGTACCGCCTAAAACCAATACATTTAGTTGCTTGCCGATTTTTGAGTGTGGAAAAGCCGATGCCGCAGCGAGTGTTGAAATCCCGACAATTCCCAAATCCCGGATAAATTTCCTTCTATGGTTGTTCATTAATCACCTATTTTCTCTGATTGTCCTAAACTTAACTTTTGGACTTGTATTCTATGTGTTAATGTTCCCAAGAGTCAATTATTGATTACGAACCTCGATTAAAAACAGGTAACTTAAACTTGTCCCTTGTTATAAGTCGTTTGTACCCGTAAAGATGTATCTTATACTTTCCAATAACTATCCTACTGATTTCAATGCAGATTGGGCAATATTTATTAATAATCTATGAATGGAATAATAAGTCATCTTCTATTTTGGTGCTTGTATGTCATTTTCACTGTTGCTATTTATTATGTGCAAGAGCCTAATCTAGGTCTTCATGTGGTTTATGAATTGGCATCTTTGCCGGCAAAACTATTCAGCGTATACTTTACACTATATTTCATAGTACCCAGTCTATTATTAAAAAGAAAGTATTGGCAGGCTACGTTGCTGTTTAGTCTGACTTTAATAATTGGTGTATTACTGTTGCAAATCTTTGTTCTGAATACTGTTTATCCCTTGTACTTTCCGGATGTTGAAAATAACTTGTTACCAAATGATCTGTCGAAGTTCGTATCGCCATTATTAGATTTGATAATAGTCACCACTATTGCAGTAGTAATTGTATTATTAAAAGACCGTGAAAAACAAGAATTTGTAAGACTGAATAGAGAAAAGGCAAATGTTCAGAATGAACTAAAATTACTTAAATCTCAACTGCATCCGCATTTTCTGTTTAATACATTAAATGGTCTTTATGCTCAAATATTGAATAATTCTGATCTCGCTGCAGAGATGGTAATTAAACTTTCAGATTTGCTGCGTTATATAGTATACGACGCAAGAAGCGCTCTGGTGAATGTGGATGACGATCTTGAGTGTATTATAAACTACGTCGCACTTGAAAGAATCAGGTACAATTCAAAATTGCAATTAAGCTTTTCAATTTCGGGCCCAACCGAAAATAAAAAGATCCCACCATTGTTGTTACTACCCTTTATTGAAAATTCCTTTAAACATGGTATTGCTAATAATTATGAGGAAGGCTGGATCAAATGTGAAATTAAATTAACCGACAACGAACTAACAATGGAGCTGCAGAATTCAATTACACCCTATATAGAAGAGGATGAAAAAATGAAGGAACAGGTAGCAAATGGTATTGGTATTCTAAATGTAAGGCGTCGCTTAAAATATAATTATGATGAACAATTCTGTTTAAAGACAAGAAGATCAAAAGAATGCTATGAGGTTAATTTAAAAATACCAATTATAATCCCATGAACTGTATTATTATTGATGACGAGGCCCTTGCGATAGATGTTTTGACAAAGCATCTGAAAGTAACCGAGGGGTTCAAGTTGTTAAAATCTTTCCAAAACGCATTTGAAGCACTCTACTATGTGCAAACGCAATCTGTAGATCTTGTTTTTTTAGATATACAAATGCCAAGAATTAACGGAATACAATTCATCAAAATCCTAAAATATCCCCCTAAGATTATTATAACCACCGCCCATAAGGAGTTTGTGTTGGAAGCGATTGAGCATGCTGTGGTCGATTATTTGTTAAAACCAATTCCGTATGATCGATTTCTTGCCGCAGTTAATAAGGCGCTTGAGTTGCCACCGGCTAAGACAAGTTTCAATTCAGAGACTCCGATTACCACAAACAAGTTTTTCTTCCTTAAAGAAGGTGCCACATCGATAAAAATATTCGAAGATGATATTTGTTACCTGCACGGTGACAGAAATTATTGTACTATACACCTTCGGACAGGTAAAAAAAATGTAAGAGGTAATTTAGGCTATTACGGAAATCAATTTTCAAAGGAAAAATTTATGAGGATCCATAAGTCCTATTTTGTGGCACTTAATTGCATTGATAAATACGATTCGGATTCTGTTTGGATAAACGGAGATTGCATTCCGATTGGAAGAACGTACAAACTAGCACTGATGCAATACTTGCTGAAACACACACTTTGACGAACCCTAAAAAAATAGAATGAATGGCAAAGAATAAATTAGATAGGAGAAAATTTTTAAAAGCAAATTCATTGATAGGAGTGGGTGCTTCATTGGCATTAAACCATGCTCCCATTTATGGTTTTGACTTTTTAAATAAAGTAAACCAGACTCCGGCCATCCTGGGTGGGAATCCGGTTATAGATCATGATTGGCCATCCTGGCCGATTTGGAATCCGGAAACCGATGAAAAAAGGCTTCTGGAAGTAATGAGGAGTGGTGTTTGGTCAAGAAGGAATGTAACCCTGGAGTTCGAAAAGAAATGGGCAGAAACAATCGGTAGTAAAAGATGTCTGGCACTGGTCAATGGTACAAATGCCATGATTACATCGTTCGCCAACCTGGACATCGGATGGGGTGATGAAGTTATTACCACTCCGTATTCATTTATAGCATCTGTTCAAAGTATTCTATTCAATGGTGCAATCCCGGTGTTTGTTGATGTTGATCCGAAAACATTTCAAATAGATCCTTCCAAAATAGAAGAAAAAATAACAAAAAGAACAAAGGCCATTCTCCCTGTTCATATTTTAGGCCTGCCCTGTGATATGGATGCCATCATGAAGATAGCAGCCAAACACAATCTTAAGGTTGTCGAGGATGCATGTCAAGGGTGGCTGGCAGAGTACGATCACAAAAAAGTAGGCACTTTTGGAGACGCAGGATGTTTTAGTTTTCAAAATTCAAAAAACATCCCTATCGGCGAAGGTGGAGCAATCGTTTCGGATGACGAAGCTTTCATGGATCGTTGTTATTCCTATCATAATTATGGAATGCCCTATGGATCTATGAAAAGTAGTTCAAGGCCGGGGGCTATTATGGCAGGAACCAAATTACGTATTACCGAGTATCAATGTGCTATAGGTCTAGCCCAACTGGAGCGATTGGAGGACCAGACCAAAAAGAGAAGTATGAATGCAGAATATCTGCGAAGCAAGATTAGTGAAGTATCGGGTATAATGCCTTATGAATTGTATCCCAAGGTGACGAGGGCATCCTTTCATCTGTTTCCATTCCGGTATAAGAGCAGAGAATTTAAAGACTTATCAAGGGATAAATTTCTAGAAGCGCTTAATTCGGAAGGCGTGCCCTGTTATTCTGGATACCAGCCTCTTAATAAGATGCCGTTTTTGGAAAACACCTTTGCTTCAAAAAATTTTAAGCAGTTTTATACCACGAAACAATTGAATTATTCAAATTACAGTGAGCAGAATGCGTGCCCGTTTAGTGATGTTTTGTGTGATGAGGAAGCGATTTGGCTTCCTCAATATGTACTACTTGGCTCCAAAAGAGATATGAATTCTATCTTTTCTGCTATTCAGAAAATTTATGATAATGCTGAAAAGCTTAAATAGTAATCACTGCCCCAATTAAATAGTTCTTATGTCAAAATCAAAAAAAGGATTTTCCCGTCGTGAATTTATTGCAGGTACAGGTTTGTTTGCACTGGGCACTTCCTTAAAACTACACGCGTTTACTGAAGCTGAAATTCCAGGCATCAAAAAAGAACCGATAATTGATATCCATCAACATACTCATTATGTGCAACGCACAGACGAACAGTTACTTGCGCATCAAAAGGAAATGGGCATTACTACAACTATTCTTTTACCAGCCGGTCGTCCGGTAAATTCGCCATCTACGCATCAGGGTATAGCTAATGGATTACAGGCTGAAGCTGGGGGAAATGCAGAGTGTTACTTATTTGCAAGCCAGCATAAGAATAAATTCCGCTTTGGTGCTTGCGCTGTTCCGGATATGAAAGATGGTCTTTATGAGATTGAAAAATATTTAAAATTGGGTGCGGTAGTTATTGGTGAATTGAAATTTGGCGTTCCATGTGATTCACCAGAGATGCAAAAAATTTACCAATTGGCACAAAATTATAATGTACCGGTACTCATGCATTGGCAGCATGAGATGTACAATTACGGCTTCGACCGTTTTTATAAAATGTTGGAAAAATATCCGAAGGTAAATTTCATCGGCCATGCCCAAACCTGGTGGGCTAATATTGACAAAAATCATGCAGATCAATCAGTCCTTTATCCAAAAGAACCTGTTACGCCAGGAGGGATTACAGACCGGTATCTTAGCGATTACCCGAACATGTATGGCGATCTTTCTGCGGGCTCAGGTCTTAATTCGCTCAAACGAGATGAGGATCATGCGAAAGCTTTCTTGGAAAGACACCAAGACAGGTTATTGTATGGAAGTGATTGTGCAGACCCAACAGGCTCGGATCCGGAAAGTTGTTCTGGTACGCTGGCTATAGCCGAGATCCGTAAACTGGTAGCTAAGCCAACGGAACGTAAAATATTATATGAAAATGCAAAGAAATTATTCCGCCTTTAATCAATCAATGATTTAGCTTTTTTAATAAGCTGACCCATTCTTTTGTAAATACATTATGAAAAAACCGGTTGAAATATTGGACACCACACTTCGGGATGGGGAGCAGACTTCCGGTGTTTCTTTCTCAGCCTCCGAAAAGTTGACCCTGGCAAAACTGTTGTTGGATGAACTGAAGGTCAATCGACTGGAAGTTGCATCCGCCCGGGTTTCGGAAGGTGAGTTCCAGGCAGTTAAACAGATCATTGAGTGGGCTAAGGAAAATGGTTATTTAAACCAGATAGAAGTTTTAACTTTTGTGGATGGTGGCACCTCCTTGAAGTGGTTGCAAAAAGCAGGGGCAAAAGTACAAAACCTGTTGACCAAGGGCTCCTTAAATCACCTGACGCACCAACTGAGGAAGAAGCCTAAGGAACATTTCAAGGATATTGATTTAGTACTGAAGAAAGCGGAACAGACCGGTGTGGCCACCAATGTATACCTGGAGGATTGGAGTAATGGCATGCGCAATTCTAAAAATTATGTTTTTGAGATACTCGATTTTCTTATTGAAAAGCCAGTCAAAAGAATCCTGCTGCCTGACACCCTTGGTGTTTTGACCCCTCCGGAAACCTTTGATTTCATCTCGACGGTAACCCAAAAGTATCCTGATACACACTTCGACTTCCATGGACACAACGATTACGACTTAAGTGTATCCAATGTGATGGAAGCATTGAAGGCTGGTTGCCATGGAGTGCATTTGACGGTGAACGGCATGGGTGAACGGGCCGGTAATACTCCCCTTGCCAGTGTGGTTGCCGTTATCAATGATTTCATGCCTAACATTGTAATTGATGTAAATGAGAAAGCGTTGTTTAAAGTCAGTCGTTTGGTATCGAACTTTACCGGAATTGGTATTCCATCGAATAAGCCGATTGTTGGGGACAATGTATTCACACAAACAGCAGGAATACATGCAGATGGAGACCGTAAAAAACATCTTTATTATAATGACTTGTTACCAGAACGGTTTGGCAGAAAGCGTAAATATGCTTTAGGGAAAACCTCCGGCAAGGCCAATATTCAAAAAAACCTGCATGAATTGGGGCTTATATTGAACGATGAGGAGCTGAAAAAAGTAACGGAGCGAATCATCGAGTTGGGAGATAAGAAACAGACGGTTACCAAAGAAGACCTGCCATTTATCATTTCCGATGTTCTGGATAGTGGTTCTTTCCAGCAAAAAGTATTCATTACATCATATGTCTTAACCCATTCGAAAGGGTTAAAACCATCAACCACTGTATTAGTGGATATTAACGGTGAAATTTTTGAAGAAAATGCACAAGGAGATGGACAGTTTGATGCTTTTGTCAATGCACTGCACAAGATTTACCAAAAAAAGAAGATACAACTGCCGCAGTTAACTGACTATTCGGTACGAATACCACCTGGCAGCAGGTCGGATGCGCTTTGTGAGACCATTATCACCTGGCAACATGATGGGGTGGAGTTTACCACCCGCGGACTCGACTCCGATCAAACGGTATCTGCCATCAAAGCCACGGAAAAAATGCTGAATATTATTTAACCACTCAGCGTTTGTATCTTGGTACGCTACTGACTTGGGTCGAATCCGTATGCCAATTCTTTTCTCTCAATAGATTTGATTTTAACGGGAAATTTTCCAAACTTGTTTATAGGAATAATCCTAAGATTATATAATCTACCATTAGCACCCCTGAAATTTAACTATTTCGGAGATTTGGGCTATCCAAATTGTGTGCGCACACAACCATCAGTTGTTACTGGTGTTTTACCGTTAAAATGGTGGTCTATTAATCTTATACACGAACTAACCACCATTGCCAATGACATAGTTTCCCCTTAAAAACCGATTGTGAGCTTGATACCTTGAATAGGTCTCGCTTACTTCTAAACCAATTTAATATTAAAACTAATAGACTATGAAAACAGAATTACTTTGGCTACTTAGGATGGCCTCGAAGCGAACATCCTATGGCTTTTTTATGATGCTGATTTTTCTGTCAGCATTAATTTCTTTCCAATCGCAAGCACAAGATTCCCGGACAATATCCGGTACTGTTACTTCAACAGATGAGGAAGGCGGACTCCCCGGAGTAAACGTCTTAGTTAAAGGTACTACCACTGGTACGGTAACCGACATTGAGGGTAATTACAGACTTAGTGTATCCGGAGATGCCGACGTACTTGTATTCAGTTCGGTGGGTTATGTTAGCCGGGAGGTGGCCATCGGAAACCAGAACCAGATTAGTCTGGCGCTTGAATCAGATGTCACCGCACTTGATGAAATCGTAGTAGTTGGATATGGTACTCAGCAGAAGGTAAATATGACCGGAGCTGTTGGTGTTGCTAAGGGTGAAGTGCTGGCGGACCGACCGATCGTGAATGTAGGCGAAGGTCTTCAAGGTGTTGTACCTAACCTGAATATCGATATCAGGAATGGCGACCCTGCAGATACCCGTACCGATTTTAATATCCGGGGATTCAATTCTATTAACGGAGGACAGCCACTGATCCTTATCGACGGTGTTCCCGGAAACCTGAACCGACTCAATCCTAATGATATAGAGAACATCAGTGTGCTGAAAGACGCTGCGGCTTCTGCTATCTATGGTGCCAGAGCCGCTTTTGGGGTAGTATTAGTTACTACCAAAAAAGGTAAAAAAGGAGACAAGATCAATGTTTCGTTTGGCGCCGAATTTGCTGCCGCCAAGCCGATTATGTTTATCGATCCTATTAAAGACCCTTACGAGTACGTCAAAGCGCGTGACTTGGCTACTTATCGTACCAACGGTTCAGGTTTTGATCAGGACTATATAGATGGTACCAGGGCCTGGAGTGAAGCTTCTCCTGATCAACGAGATGCTCTGGCCTGGGGCGTCTATAACGGATCGCTTCGCTTCTATGGATATAATGGCTACCAGGAGCAGCTGTTAACGGATTACGCTCCTCAGCAGAAATACGATATGTCCGTTTCAGGAGGATCTGACAAGGCAAATTATTATGTTTCTTTCGGATACCTGAACAAAGATGGATACCTGAAAAACAGTGATAAAAACGAAAACTTTAAGCGTTATAACGCACTGATAAAAGGCGAGTTTAAGGTGAATGAATGGCTGGGACTGGATAGCCGGGCATTAATAGCTACCGAAGTAAGTGATAAACCCCACTTTTACAACTGGGATGTGAACATTAATACCACTGCCCGGGTAAATCCATTAAATCCGATTACCTTCCCGGACCTGCCGTTTTATCAAACTCCTGGCGACCGGGATCAATACGAACCGTACATTGGAATGCACTTTCAAAGTGTAAACTTTCTTCCCTATCTGGAGCAAGGAGGACGTGATACATTCACCAAGAATGATTTATTTCTAACTCAGGGTCTGACCCTAACACCTATCAAAGGGTTAAGAATAAGAAGTGATATCACTGCCAATTTCTTCTATTGGGACGATCAGGATGTACGAAGCAAAGTCAACGTCATTGAGAACTCCGATCTAAACGCCTTGAATTTAGTAGAAGGATTTAGTAATCCTGATTATATTCAAAACTACAGCGAGAATGATCAGTATTTCGTATTCAATGCCTACGCCGATTATACACTGGACTTGGAAGGCGGACACTATCTTAAAGCAATGGTTGGCTATAACCAGGAATGGGGTTATTATAACTATATCAGAGCCAGGGCTTTTTCACTGATCACTCCTTCAGTAACTAACCTGAACGCCACCACCGGCAACCAGGAAACCTACGGTGGTAAACGACAAATTGCCTTAAGAGGTGCCTTTTATAGACTCAACTATGCCTTTAAGGATCGTTATCTGTTCGAATTTAACGGACGGTATGACGGAACCTCGAGATTCCCAAAAGATGACCGTTTTGGCTTCTTCCCATCATTATCTGTAGGTTGGAGAATGTCCAACGAAGCCTTTATGAGTAGTACTTCCGGGTGGTTGGATAACCTGAAAATAAGAGCTTCCTGGGGACAATTAGGAAATCAGTTATTAGGTACCAGTACCGATATTGAAGATCAGGACTTTTATCCCTACATCCCTACTATGGGATCTGCCACCAGCCCTTATATGATGGCGGCTGGTTCCAGAACACCCTATGTTTCGGCTGCCGGGCTGGTTAGCCCCAATTTAACCTGGGAAACAGTAGAGACCCTGAACTTTGGTTTGGATTTCACCTTGTTAGACAGCAGACTGGACGTTTCATTTGATATGTACCGACGAGACACTAAGGACATGTTGTTAAGAGTTGGACTTCCCAGTATTCTTGGTACCGGGGCGCCAGAGTCTAATGGTGCTGACTTGAGAACTAAAGGATGGGAACTGGCTGCAACCTGGCAAAACCGCATCAATTCCGATCTGAAGTACAGTGTCACACTAGCCTTGGCGGATAACCAGAGTGAAATCACCAAGTACGACAACCCCACCAATTCGATTGATGAATACTACGTGGGATACAAAATCGGTGATCGCTGGGGGTTTGAAACCCAGGGAATTTTCCAAACAGAAGACGAAGTGGCTACTGCAGCGGACCAATCGCAAGTACCCGATGGCGCTAACTGGCGACCCGGGGATATTCGCTATGCGGATCTGAATGGTGACGGTGCCATCACCCAGGGAGATCGAACCTTGGATGATCCCGGTGATTTGAGAATTATTGCCAATGAAGAACCACGATATACCTTCGGATTGACCGGTGCAACTCAATGGAAAGGATTCTCATTAAGTGTATTCTTCCAGGGTATACTAAAACGTCAATACTGGCCACCTAATGGTAACTGGGTGGCGTTCTATCCCTTCAATGCAGGGCACGTAGAAGAATACTATGTTACCGATACCTGGAGTGAGACTAATAGGGATGCTTATTTCCCGCATCCTCATATTTCCACCAATACCAAGCAGAACGTCCAGCCACAAACACGGTATGTTCAGGATGCTTCGTATATCCGTCTGAAAAATTTAACCCTAGCCTACAACCTGCCAACTACTTTGATAGACCGACTTGGGCTGGAAAGTGCCAGGGTATATTTTGCGGGAATGAATTTGTGGGAAGCTACTAAGATGCGTAAGCCGCTTGATCCTGAAGTAAGACCTACTTTGACTCAGGAGTACTACAAGCAACGTACTTATTCGTTAGGTTTGAATCTTACCTTCTAGTAACTAAAATGGAAAACAAAATGAAAAAGTATATAAATAGACTTTGTTTGATTGTCCTTGCAACCTTCTTTTCTTTTAGTTGCAACGATGACTTCCTGGATCGACAACCGCTGGATGAAATCAGTAATGAATCGTTCTGGAATACTGAAAATGACTTGATGGTGTACAACAATAGTTTGTACGACCTGGCCCGTAACGATAACGACGTACCAATATTAATGGGCTTTGATGACGGGTTTGACAGCCACCGTTATGGAATTTGGCATTACTCGGGTTTTTCTGACAATACCGCACCGCTGCATTCCAGGCACACCAATTATCAAAGAGTTCGTGCCGGAAAACACAGTATCCCCAACAGCCCTTTCTGGTATGGGTATAAAGGATGGAATTTTGTGAGAGCAATTAACGTAGGTATGGACAACTATGGAACAGCTGATATTAGTGACGAAGTCAGGAACAAATATATCGGTGAAGCCAGATTGTTTAGAGGCTGGTTTTATGCAGATAAGGTCTCCCGGTTTGGCGATGTTCAATGGGTTGATACCGAACTGAATATTGACGACGAGGGCATTCTTTACGGAACCCGTGATCCCCGTGAGACTGTAATGGCCAACGTGCTGGAAGATCTGAATTTTGCTACCGAATGGATTCCTGATGATTGGGGTGACGGTGGTGCTCCAGGCAGGCTGAATCGATGGGCCGCTTTACTGGTAAAAGCCAGGGTAGCGCTGTTTGAAGGTACCTGGCAAAGATACCATGGAGGCTCCAACGCTGATATGTGGCTGCAAGTAGCTGCCGATGCTGCCAAGGAAATTATGGACAGCGGTCCCTACACGTTGTATACAAACGATCCTGATGGTCGCAATTACAACGGTCTGCACCGCATTCCTAACGACTTGAGTGGTGTAGCTGAGGTAATGTACTGGAGAAGATATGAGCGAGGGATTTTCACCAACCACACTCAAAGTTACCACAGAGGGTATAATGGTGGAGCCACCAAGAGTATGGTAGAAGACTATCTGTGTACAGATGGATTACCTATTACCCTATCCCCGCTTTATCAAGGAGATGCGGTTTATGAGGATATCTTCGAAAATCGTGATCCCCGATTACGTCAAACCGTACTGCATCCTGCAGATCAGCCTATTTATAACTATGGGAATCATGATATTTCTGTTAACCCATATCCCCGGGTGCAGGGAATGCCAGGTGGACAGAAGACCTACACTGGTTACCATATTATAAAAACGTTTGATCCTGTCGATGCCTATAGATCCTACAACTCTTCACAGACACCCGCGATTATCATGCGGTTTGGTGAAGTACTGTTAATCTATGCTGAAGCCATGGCAGAGTTGGGTGGTGGGACCATCTCTCAGGCTGACCTGGATATCAGCATTAACCTGCTTAGAGATCGCGTAGGTATGCCCCATTTACTGGCTACCCCACCCATGGATCCAAGATATGCCAACGACGGAATATCTGCGGTTCTGGCAGAAATTCGCCGGGAACGTCGAATCGAGTTGTTTATGGAAGGTTTCCGATATGAAGATTTACGGCGCTGGAAGCAGGGCAAGAAGCTTCAACAGAAGGATTACGGCATGCGCTGGGATGCAGCCAATCGCAACCGGGTGGATCCCAACGGAGACGTAACTGTCCTATCTGGTATGGTCGATGGTGTTGAGTATCTGGAACCCTACAAAGGTACAGACTTTGAAACCCCTGAATTTGACGAGGGTAAGCATTATTTGTGGCCCATACCACTAGAAGCTATCTCTCAAAATCCGGAACTTGGCCAGAATCCTGGCTGGTAGATTTGGGTGATTTTACCCGATAATATTCAAAGCCGTAACGCCTTAAAGCGTTACGGCTTTGTTTTCTTATAGCAACATGAGCGAAAATTAAAATCGCAGATGACCAGTCCCAAATCAGAGAAACCTACGTCAATAAAGTACTCGATTGTGAAGTATGGTGTATTTAGAAGTGCGTTTGGGGTTTTTAACCTTCGCCTCGATCAAAATTTGATCAATATAAAAGATATCTGGAGGCTGGTTGTTTGCCTGTTGGTCCTTTTACTATACTGGTTCAATAGCCCTGCTCAATCAATTTATGAACATTCCCTGAAACCGGTAAAGCTGCTAAATCCCATCTCTGCTGCCTATTTAAAGAAACATCTAACCAGACAATCACCGAAGTTAATTCTAACTCCATCCCATGAAAAAAGGATCAAAATGTTGTTAGAAAAAGATCCCCTGGTGATTGCGTACTATCAATATCTAAAGAAACAAGCAGAACAAATTCTCACCGAATCATTGCTAAAAAGGGAACTACAGGGTTTTCGATTACTAGCTGTTTCCAGGAAAATGGTGGAGAGAATGGGGATACTTTGCATGGTTTACAGGATAGACAAAGAATCAAAAATATTAGATCGAATTAATCAGGAATTAAGCGCTGTTTGCGCTTTCGAAGATTGGAATAACCAACATTTTCTCGATGTGGCAGAGATGTCATTTGCAGTGGCATTGGCGGTAGATTGGGTAGGAGCATGGCTTCCCCGGGAAACAGTAAATACAGCGAAAACATCACTAATAAACAAGGGTATTCTACCCAGCTTTAATGAAGGTGGTACCAGGATGTTCTGGATTAACAGTACCAACAATTGGAATGCCGTTTGTCATGGAGGCATGATCGCGGCAGCATTAGTCATCGCTGACATAGACCCTGAGCTGGCCGCGAAAACCATATCAAGAGCCCTGGATAAAATGCCCGGATCCCTGGAAGAATACGGGCCACATGGGATTTATCCTGAGGGGCCAACTTATTGGGGATATGGTACAAGTTATTCCGTTATAGCAGCAAACAGCCTATCAACCGCTTTGGGAAATGATTTTGGCATTTCGAATAGTCCAGGATTTATGGAGAGCGCTACCTTCGTACTGCAGGCCACTGCTCCTTCCGGGGAATATTTCAACTTTGCAGACTGTGGGGAAGCTAGACAGGGAAGGTTTGCGGTGTTAATGTCATGGTTTGCCTCCAAAACAGGAGACGATCTGTACCTGGATAGTGAATTTTTAGCCAAACCGGAAAATTTGGGCAGAATGGCAGGACCGGGATTAGTCTGGCTGTCACAATTCGAAAGGAAGAAATCAGGATCTCTGGCCCGGGAATGGCATGGAAGGGGACGTAATCCCATTGCCATATTCAGGGACGGGGAAAACGACTTCTATCTTGCTGCCAAAGGTGGTTCTGCCTCCATTAGTCACGGTAATATGGATGCAGGATCATTTATACTTGAATTGAATGGTGTACGGTGGTCGATCGATCCGGGTAATCAATCATACTATCCTTTAAACAAAATTGGATTTAACCTTGCCGGAAGGTGTCAGGAATGCCCCAGGTGGACACTATTAACAAAGCATAACCTGGGTCATAGCACCATTTCTGTAAACGATGCGCTTTTTAATGCTGCTGGATATGCACCTTTGGTTGATTTTCAGAGTGGGGATCAGTCGGCAGCGACTTTCGATATGTCCGATATCTTGAAAGGACAAGTAGCCTCAGCAAATAGAAAATTTGTAAAAGAGAACCACCATTCTGTACTGATCGAAGATCGAATTGTGCCAAATGATTCCACCAAAAGCGTTACCTGGACAATGATGACGCTAGCTGATGTACAACCGATTGACAATGGAGCAATACTAAGGCAAGACGGGAAAGAACTTAAACTGTCTGTAATTGAACCAGAAGATCTAAATATTTCTGTCATCTCATTGGACCCGCCTCCACTGGAAATTGATAAAAGCATCAAAAATCTCAAGCGAATTGAAATTAGAGTTCCTGCCTATTTACTACCCGATGAGGGAGGAGATATTCGTATTCGTTTATCAGTAGATGAAAATAAATAACCATAAATCAGCCATGAATACTGGATAGCCTCCGTAATCAATAATCCACCATGCGTTCTATTTTTATTTCAAACAGTAATCTTAAAAAGCCAGGAAAGTTTATCTCGCAAACATTGCTTTGGTTTTCAATAATTATTACCGGTTGTTCACCAAACAACCAGCAACCATTGGTCTTTGATGAATCGGCAAACACTGAATCCGTTGATCGCATGATAATGATTGACTCCGTATGGGCTGGTCACCCTGTTGGGTTTTGTTTACTAACTGATAAGGACCGACAGTACGTTGCCTACTACAATGCCACCAGAAACCTGGTGGTCGGTCAGCGCAATTTAACTGATGATAAATTTACCATTCAGACGTTGCCTGCCACCGCACGGGAAACTAATAACGGAACCAGTACGGTACTTGGTTGGGACAGTCATAACTATTTGACCATGGCAGTTGATAAAGAGGGATTCATCCACCTTTCCGGAAATGTGCACGCCCACCCCCTAACCTATTTTAGAAGCACCGAGGAAGGCAACGTTTTTTCCCTCCTTCAGGTATCTAAAATGACCGGTCTGGATGAGAATCGGACTACTTATCCTAAATTCCTGCAGACTCGTGAAGGAGAATTGATCTACACCTATCGTGACGGAGGAAGTGGCAATGGCAACCAGATTTACAATGTTTATAATTGTGCCACAAAATCCTGGTCCAGGCTGTTGGATACTCCGTTGACGGATGGTCAGGGTTTGATGAATGCCTATATTTCAAGTCCTAGGCTGGCCGGAGATGATTGGTACCATACTTATTGGGTATGGAGGGATACTCCTGATTGTTCTACCAATCATGACCTCTCATATATGAAAAGCCCTGATCTGAAAACCTGGTACAATGCCTTCGGCGAAAGAATTGAATTGCCAGCAACCATCGATAAAAAACGGGCGATTGTCGATCCCATCCCTCCAAAAGGCGGGATCATCAACCTGGCTGCAAAATTTGTGCTGGACAGGGCAAATAACCCGGTATTTGTTTACCATAAATACGATACTGCCGGAAATCTGCAGTTTTACATCGCAAGGATCGACGACAATCAATGGAAGTATAATCAAATAACAAATTGGGATTATCGATGGGAATTTCAGGGAAACGGTAGTATTAATAAGGAAGTCGACATCAAGAATTTTACGGTGAGACCGGACGGATATTATGAGGTAGACTTTTGGCATCTCAAATATGGGCACGGTACTATACTGCTGGATGATGACTTTAAAAACGTCGGGAAGGTGCTCAAAGCGGAATCTTTCGAAACTTCGTTGAAACCTGAAGGCAGTTTCCCTGGATTGATGGTACAAACAGCTGATGACATCGGTGAAAATTCCCTTTCCGGATCCAGGTATATGCTGAAATGGGAAACACTGAATCGAAACCGGGACCGACCCAGGGAGAAACCATGGCCGGACCCAAGTATATTATATCTATATGAATTAACCAGGAATTGATCCATTACCCCTATGAAATATTTAAAGTTCAGATTCCATTTTCTATGGCTGGCGTTAGGCTGCTGCCTTATTCAATGCAGTGACGAGCGGAATAACTCACTTTATGCCAATGGACCGGTCGACACCACATGGGCAAACATAACTTCCGTAGAGGAGGTTGTACAGGCATATCCAGACCAAATGAATAAACTGCTAACCGCCCTAAACCTTGATTATCCTGGCTTGGAATTGGTAAAACAGGCATACCAGCAACAAGATATTACCAACGCCTGTACCGCACTGCTTTCATACTATATAAAAGGCAACAACGCCCCGCATCTTAGAGTGCAGCAGCCAACTCAAAGCAGTAATACCATCCAGTCGGCTGAAACCACTTTAAGCAATGTGTTTATTGTTCAGAACGTAGAGGGTCAAGTCCCTTATAAAGAGGACGGTCACCGGGATTGGTATTACAAGGGGCCGAACAATGACCGCGAATGGGCCTGGCTGTCCAATCGGCACAGCCAAATTAACACGGTACTTTCGGCGTATTTTGAAACTGGAAATCCCAAATACCCGGAATACATAGACCTGTTCCTGAAAGATTTTATAATTGCCAGCTGGCCGTATCCCGGAGTTAAAAGCAGTACCTCTGTGTGGAGAGGTTTAGAAGTAGCCGCCCGGGCCAAAGTTTGGTCACGGATTTTTTATGGATTGGTCAATAGCGACTATTTATCGCCTGCTACCCGGTTACTTATACTAAGCAGTCTCCCCGACCATGGTCACTACAACCGAAACTTTCATGGGGGCAACAACTGGTTAACTATGGAAATATCGGCTCTAGCGACTGTTGCTACTAACTTTCCTGAATTCAAACAGTCTGAAAATTGGCTTGATTACAGCATAGAAACCATGATCGAAAGTATGAAGGACCAGGTGTACCCGGATGGAGTGCAGACTGAACTCACCTCTCATTATCATAATGTGTCTCTGCGTAACTTCGAACTTTTTAAGGATATCTGTGACCAGGCCGGAAAACCACTACCTGACTTTTACAACCAGACACTGGAAGACATGTACAGTTATATTGCTCATGCAGTCCGTCCTGACGGTAACCGGATCTTGAACAACGATGGTGATCGGGGCAGCGATCGTGAGATTATATTGACGGGAGCCAGAAAGTTCAATAACCCTGAATGGGAATTTATAGTTACCAATGGTTCATCCGGTGCCAAACCAGCTGATGGCCCCTCCTGGTTTTATCCATGGGCAGGTCACCTGATATCTCGCAGTGGGTATGACCGTAATGCACACTGGTCCTTTTTCGATATAGGGCCATGGGGCAGCGGACATCAACACAATGACAAATTGCACCTTTCTATCTCAGCCTATGGCCGGGACCTGCTGGTAGATGCCGGTCGCTTTGCTTATACTGGCGAGGTCGCAGAGAAATTTCGGGGATATGCCAGGAGTACCAGAGGGCATAACACCCTGCTTATTGACGGTAAAGGACAGAAGCCTGGAGAAAGGATTGCTGATCAGGAGCTCTCTTCCAGTCATTGCAAAATAACCCCGGAGTTTGATTACGCCTGGAGTTCCTTTCAGGATTACATCGACCTTGACAATGTAAAACACCACCGCTCCTTAATGTACGTACGAGGTCAATTCTGGGTGGTAGTAGATAAAGTCGAGACCGATAAGCCTCGCAACGTAGAAACCTTGTGGCACTGGCATCCCCAATCCGAAGTCCAAAAAGAAGGGTCAATAGTAACCACTAATAATCAAAATGGAAATCTGCGGATTTTACCATTGGGAAACACCCATTGGGATGTTATTTTTATAAAAGGTCAGGAAGACCCCGAGATTCAGGGATGGTATAGCGAAGAATACAATAAATTCGAACCTAACATAGCTTCTGTCTATTCAACTGTTATAAATTCCACGGAGACCTTTGTGTGGTTGCTGGTTCCTTTTAATTCCGAAATGCCTGAAATCAACGTAGATGCACTTTCAGTTAACCATAGTGGAATAAACCTTAAGATAACCAAAGAGGGGAACGGTACCTGGGATCTGACAATACCTTATGCAGAAAGTCAGGCAGCTTCAATGGTGCTGAGGTAGGGTACTCGGGCTACACTAGTGGTAATAAGCAGCGCCAGCAGGCTCTGTGAGCTCTAAAAAAGTACTCACAGGGGGTATTTCTGGTCAAATTTTCGCTTCATGTAAGGTTATTCCTATTCTGTAGCCCAATATTTTTCCTGTTTGTCTATTTTTGTCCTATGTCAGCAGCCAGCCTAGCATATGAGTAGCATACGATACCTGCTTCTGATCTTATTATTTTTCTTTCAGGCTGACGGTTTTTGTGATCCTATTTCAAGTGCACTTAAATCCCTGAAAAAGGGTAAATATCTTAAAGTTGAAAGCACGCTAGCCAAGTCTGTTCAGAAGAACCCTGTCAATCCGGGCGCTTATTACGTTTATTCGCTGCTCTATTTCGATTCAACTTATACAGGACATCATCTGGATTCTGCCCACCTATTTATCGAGAGGGCTCTGAAAGAAATACCTTTAGTTGATAGTCTGGAAGGAATTCCCCTGGAGAAAGCCAGTCTTACCAAACAACATTTGATGGAACAAAAGTCGCTGGTTGACGGTGCAGCATTTACCAGGGCAGCCGAGCTGAATACTGTAGAAGCATTTCAATTTTTTATAGATCAATATAACAATGCACCACAATTAGCAAATGCCATAAGCAGAAGGGACCAGTTGGCTTTTGAAATCGCTTCCGAACAAAATACCTATGCCAGCTATCAGCAATTTATAGAGCAATATCCTGAGTCCCATCAGGTTTCAATGGCGCAGGATCGCTACGACCTACTGGTGTTTCAGTCAAAAACCGCCAATGGAAAACTTCAGCACTTCATTGAGTTTCTCGAACAACATCCTAACACACCATACCGCGACCAGGCCGAATGGCAGATCTTGCAACTCTCAACCCTGGACGATGATCCCGGGAGTTACTTGTCCTTTAAAAGGGATTACCCTGAGAGCAAGCATGTGCGGGTGATTGATAACATTCTTTACCACCTGGATAAGGAAGCATTTATGAATTCGAACCAGGTGTCCGATTCTTTGAAATCTGTTTATGCACTTGAATCTGCATCGCTTATCCCAATTTATGAGAATGGCAAGTATGGCTTTATCGACAACCATGGTAAGGATCTTATCCCTGCAGTATTTGACTCTATACCGGAGTTTTACTTATGTCAACTACTAAGTCAGGACGTGTTGCAGGCTTTTGTCGATAGCAAACTGTCAATTCTTAGTAGAAATCAAAGGGTACTCTGGGACAAACCATTTGACGGCCTGGAGGATCTTGGGCGGGGGTTACTTAAGATTAGCATCGGAGACAGATTTGGCCTGCTTCACAAATCAGGCTGGCTGATACTGGAGATAGCGTATCAACAGATAGAGTTACTCGGTAACTCTTTTCTGGCAATCCAGAATAATGGAAAGTGGGGTGTTGCAAGCATGACCGGAAGAATAGTAGTCGAACCTGTGCTTTCCTCCGTTGAAAAGGCAGGAGCATTTATCCTGCTGGAAAATAACGGCAATTGGGGAATAAGTAACCAGCGCAACCTGGTGGAAGTTTTTGAACAGGATAAAGGCCATGAATTTCGGTATGACGATTGGGAACTGATCAGCAGCAATTACCTGATGGTATTCGCAGGTGATAAAGAGGGTCTTTTTAACCACCATTTGACTCCGATGATACCGCTTTCCGAGCACCAGATCCATGAGCTGGACTCCACGGAGTGGTTTGTAAAAACCCATCATGGCACCATCCGGTTTTATGGCGATCAGTTGGAGGCCATTCCTGCCGATCGATACCAGGATTTTGTTTCTACTTCTCATTATATAGGTTTACTTAAAACTGACCAGTGGGAGGTATGGAATCGAACTTCGTTGAGTAGAATTAATGAAATTTCATACGACTCGTTGTCTAGATTGAGCGACCAGTTGATGTTGCTCTTTAAAGGTCCGGTCAGCTGGGTCCTGTTTCAAAACGGAACATTATTGGAGCTGGCCAAAAGTGACGTCATTAAATCCATTCGGGACGCTAATCAATCCAAGGGGTTCCTGCAGGTAACCAATAGTGGAAAGCGTCAAATTTATGATCTAAATGGTCAACCGATTTATCATACCTGGTATTACGATGTAAGCCCGCTTACAGGTGAACTTTTCATTATAGAAAAAAATAGCATGAAGGGTATCGTGGATCTTCAGGGCAAAGTATTGCTAAAACCCCGCTATCAAACCGTTGTCGCAGACAGCTCATCTCATGTTACCATTTTGCATCAGGGTCGTTTTGGCTATTTCAACCCTGTAACCAACGCATTTATCAAACCTCATTACGAATCACGGCTGGTCTATTTTGATAAGGAAATCCTGGTATGTAAAAAACAGGGTAAAAAGGGGTTAATCAATCACCAGAACAAAACGTTACTTCCATTCGAGTTCGATGATATAAAACAATGGTCTGATAGTACAGTATTTGCGTTAAAGGAAAATAGTTGGCAAGTGATGAACTACTTTACCGGCGAAGTGCTATACCAAAATATTTCAGGATTCGAATGGATCCAGAGTCTTAAAAACCTAAAAGCCATTGTTAAGGTTGACCAGGGTTATGGTTTGCTGGACAGCCAGCAGGGTATGTTATTAAATCCCGGATTTAATGATATTATCAACCTTGGAACCTCCCTTGAACCGGTATACTTTACGGAAAAGTACATTCCGGAAGCGGACTATTTTGTGGTGATATACTATAACCAGGGTATGGATGTTATTCGGAAGCAGGTATTTGACTCCGGCAACTACGACCAGGTCTATTGTTTTTGACGTCTCATCCTTGATCAGAGATGAGAGATCAGAGATCAGAGATCAGAGATCATTTAAACCGTGTGATTTCCCCGCTTTTAATCCGATCTAAATAGCTGGCCAAATCCTTTTTAATTTCAGGGGCAAGAAGATATAACCCCAAAACATTGGGGAAAGCCATTGCGAAGATCATCGCATCACTAAAATAGAATACCGAAGTAAGCGGTAGTACTGAGCCTACTATTATAAAAATACAGAAAACAACCTTATAAATAATGTTATTGAAATGGCTTTCTCCGAACAAATAAGTCCAACTTTTAAGTCCGTAATAGGACCATGATATCATGGTTGACAGTGCAAACAATATCACTGCTATTAACAGAATATATGGAAACCAGGAAATAGTGGATTCGAATGCGCGCGAAGTCAGCGAGACACCTTCGGTAGCCTGTGGATCTATTGAACCGGTAATAATTATTACCAGGGCGGTCATGGTGCATACCACTACGGTATCAATGAAAGGCTCCAGCAAAGCTACAATACCTTCGCTGATAGGCTCATCGGTTTTAGCTGCTGAGTGTGCGATACTTGCAGAGCCAACGCCAGCCTCATTGGAAAATGCCGCTCTTTGGAATCCCACAATAAGCACTCCCACCATTCCTCCTGCCAGGCCTTTCAATCCAAAGGCTCCTGATATTATTGAACCAAAGGCTTCTGGTATCATGGTAAAATTGGCTAATAAAATAAAGAGGGCCGCCGCCAGATAGATAGCGACCATAAACGGTACTATTTTTTCAGTTACTTTGGCAATGCTTTTAATTCCTCCTATAATAATTAAAGCCACTACTGCAGCCATTATTACACCAAAAATCCACTCTCGACCAAATAAAATGCTGCTTTCACCCCCGGTTACGCTGACTAGTTGTTCTGTGGCCTGGTTAATTTGAGACATATTACCACCACCAAATGACCCGCCAACGCAAAAGATGGCAAACAATACCGCACATACTCTTCCCAGCCGCCCCAGGCCCTTCTGACCAAGCCCTTTGCTGAGATAATACATTGGGCCACCTGAAACGGAGCCATCGGCGTGTACGTTGCGATACTTCACTCCCAGTGTACACTCCACGAATTTGGAGGACATTCCTAAAAATCCCGCCAGGATCATCCAGAAAGTAGCCCCTGGTCCACCAAGTGACACGGCAATAGCCACTCCTGCAATATTTCCTAACCCTACGGTTCCCGACAAGGCGGCAGTCAATGCCTGAAAATGAGATACTTCTCCGGGATCATTGGGGTCATCATATTTCCCCCTGACAACATCCAGTGCGTGTTTAAATCCCCGGATATTGATGAACCCCATATAAACGGTAAAGATTATCGCTCCCACCAATAGCCAGATGATTACAAAAGGCATTGATATCCCATTGCCCAAGGGTACTGAAGTAAAAATAAGATCTCCTATTACCGTCCAGATATCGCGCTCAACTACCACAACTGACTCGTCCGCCTCCTGGGCGAATTGAGTCAAACCAGGGATCATAAATAAAAGTGTCAGCGATAACTTCTTCATAGGTTTGTTGATTGAATGCGCGTAAATATTGAAATATCTGGTGAATTCAACAAATTTCCAAGTGCCTAAGCGGTATTGGCTGCTTATACCAACCCTAAATTGGATGCAGTAATATCCAGGCCCTCCCTAAAACTGTGCGGCTGATATCCCAATTCTTTTTTTGCCTTCTCCACTATGAATCCGGTCTTGGGGGGCCGCCTGGCAGGTTGGGTGAAAAGGGTGGAGTCGGTTCTGGTTATCAAAGATTTATTTAGCGAAAAATGCTCGGCAGTGATGGTGGCAATATCAAATGGAGTGAGCAGCTCTTCGCCGGAAATATGGTATATGCCTGCCGCGCTTTGTTGGGCCATCAGAAAGCATCCCATGGCAAGAT
This sequence comes from Cyclobacteriaceae bacterium, assembly GCA_021604845.1. GTDB lineage: Bacteria > Bacteroidota > Bacteroidia > Cytophagales > Cyclobacteriaceae > SZUA-3. The sequence continues at coordinate 9,029 of BQJT01000024.1, read as the reverse complement.
CCTCCACCAGTGTTGGTGTTCTGAATTGGTCATCAACCACCCGGATGGGCTTGCCAGAGTCTAAATTTTGCTTCACCCACAACATGATATTGGACCTGGAGACGCCCGGAGTGGCCCCGTAAACTAAGATCGTACGGGCAATGGACCATTTTATTTTACTTTCATAAAGAAGTTTCTCTGCCTCCCACTTTGATCGTCCGTAAAAATTAACCGGATTGGGTTGATCTTCCTCTCTATAAGGCCCATTTAGTCCGTCAAAAATAAAATCTGTTGAAAGGTGTATCAGATGGGCATTGACTTTGGCTGCTGCAGTGATTAAATCTGTAACAGCTTGTACATTGAGCTTCCAACAGGCGTCGCGCTCCGTTTCACACTGGTCCACCTGCGTCATTGCCGCAGTGTTTATTATTACCGTAGGTCTGTATTCCTCAACTACCTCAAGCAACCGGTTTTTATCGGTGATATCCAAAGAAAGATAGCGAATGCCTGGAATCTGAATTCTGCTTGCCCCCTGTGAGGTAGCCAAAAACCCTGTACCATTGCTTTCAAGTAATTCTACCAGTTTCTGACCTAACAGACCATTGGCCCCGGTTAGCAATATTTTCATAACCTAGGGATATTTATAACCATATTGTTTGGTGATCTTCGCCCGTCGCATCTCCTCCACTTCAATCACCATTGAGATGTCCTCCTCAGGTTTGTCCATCCCATCGGTAACCTGGTTGGCAATTGCATCAACCACCTCCATCCCGGACAGAACCTGTCCGAAAACTGTATACTCGTCATCAAGATGGGGAGTGCCTCCTTTGGTGGTATATGCCTGAATTCGATCTACGGGCACTGCCTTGGTAAGGGTAACGTTGAACTCTTCTTCAATCACCGGTTGCAGTGCTTTCAATTTGCTCTGTATTGCCGTTGCATCTCCTGTTTGCTGTAATTCTATAAATTCCTGTCGTAAATCCTGGTGCTCCGGTTTCTGAAGGAGTTCCCGCAGGTACTGGTGCAACTTTGCCTCGTCAAGGGTGAGCTCCTCTTCCGTCCAGGTTCGACCCTGAACTATATAAAACTGGCACTCACTTGATTTCCTTTGGGGATTACTGGTGCGTGCAGCCGCTACTGCACCTCTAACATGGAAGTGATGGGGCTTTATTTCCTCAGGTATCATAGCATCGGTTGACACTTTAGTGCCTTCCTTTTTATTTACATCTCCGCCTTGGATCATAAACTCTTTTATTACCCTGTAAAAAGTGGTCCCGTCATAACGGCCCTGCCTGGCCAATTCAAGGAAATTATTCTTATGAAGCGGCGTATCATCGAACAATATCAAGCTGATATCGCCATAGCTGGTTTTAATAGTAACCAGGTAATCCTTTTTAGAAGCACATGATAATGCCAGACTCAACAACAGGACCACAGCAATAAGTACATTATACTTGGCTTTCATGATTCTCTACCATTTGACTTTATTTCATCCAATATTTCTTTACCACCTAATTTCATCACCTCTTTACCCAGCCTGACTCCAATTTCCTCAGGTTGTGTCACCTCCCCATAAAGTTCCCGTTGGATCTTTCTGCTGCCATCTAAACTAACTACTCCTCCCTGGATAAAAAGTTTACCGTCAGAGTGTCTGGCGTGTGCGAAAGCTGGGATGCTACACCCTCCCTGTATGGTGCTGAGGAAAGCTCTTTCTGCCAGCAGGCAACAGGTGGTAGCGGGATGATTTACGGAATCCCGTATGAGCTCCCTTTTTTTTCTATCAAGCTGGCTGCTTACCTCGATTGCCATACTTCCCTGGCCAACAGCGGGTATTACTTTATCCAATGGAAAACTGTATTTTATCGATTTAGCTAAACCAAGCCGCTGGACACCGGCAAATGCCAGCATCACAGCATCCAACTTAGAAGATTCGAGCTTCTTAATACGGGTTTGTAAATTTCCCCTAACTGAGACGGTCCGGATACCAGGATAGTAATGTTTCAAAATGGCCACTCTCCTCACTGAAGAGGTTCCAATAATTAAGTGGTTTAAGTTTTTTATTGCTTTATCACTAACCAGTACATCATGAGCCTGCTCCCGTGGAGAATAGGCAATAATTTCGAATCCCTTAGGAAGTTCGGATGGCATGTCTTTAGCGCTGTGTACGGCCAGATCAATAGTTCCTGCAGCCAAGGCATGCTCGAGGTCTTCAGTAAATACCCCTTTACTGCCAATTTCCGGAATAGCCACATTGAGCATGCGGTCCCCTTTAGTATCCATGAGCACCAGCTCACAAATTGCGCCAGTCATTTCCAGACGACTTGCGACCCACTTAGCCTGCCAAACGGCCAAAGTGCTTTTACGAGTTCCGATGCTAATTTTTAACTGCAAATTCTTTCTGTTTCAATTGTCTGGAAACGGTAAGACTTAGATCGAGAAAAACCATCTTAGCGCTGGCATTCCGTTCTAAATGAAAAAGCGCTTCCGAAAACAACCTGGTCAACGGTTCGATTTTGTCTGGTGTTACCACCTGAGCGAACTTCTTTATAAAGTCCTTCTCTCCCTCGGGAAGCCTAATCAATGAGGGATCTCCGTAGTGATCCAGTAGGGTATCTCTAAGCAAAGAAAGTCCGTATCTCAGGAAACCCTTTTGTGAAATCTTGGTCATTTTGTGAAATTCATCCGACCATCTGACCAAATCCGACAAGTCTGTTGCATAGCACTGACGCATCCATTCTTTTACAGAAGGTGCATGATCATTCTCTATTTCTGAAGCCAGGCGATGTGCCAGCCTTAAATTTCCCGAAGCAAGTCTGGCCAAATGCGCCGCCTTGTTGACAGGGACTCCTTCCGACACCAATTGATGATTTATTTCCTGGTCATTAAATGCTCTGATCACCACTAGTTGTGTCCTTGACATTATAGTCCCTAAAATCCTTTCGGCATCGGAAGCTACCAACAGAAAAATAGTAGCCTCAGAAGGCTCCTCAAGAACTTTTAGTAAGCCATTGGCTGCAGACGGATGCATATATTCCGGCATCCAGATGATCATTATCTTATATTTTCCTTCGAAGGCCTTTAGTGATAACTTTTGTATTATCCCCCTGCTTTCTTCCTTCGAAATATTCAGATGTTTATTCTCGCCACCAAATATTAAGCTCCAATCCGTGACGTCGCCATATACCCCCCCTTCCAGAAATTGCCGCCACTCTTTCATGAAATTATTACTCACCACTTCCTTGCCTTTTATTTTGTCGGTGCTGCTAACCGGAAATATATAGTGGACATCAGGGTGAATATATTTTTGATTCTTCACGCACGACGGGCATTTCCCGCAGCTATCAATGTCCCCGGGATCATCACAGTTGAGATAGGTAGCAAATGCAATCGCCATGGCCAGGTGAGCACTCCCCTCCGTACCCAGAAATAGTTGGGTGTGCGCTACATGTCCTTTTTTAACAGCCTCGATCAGGCTGTTTTTGGTTTCTTCTAATCCATTTATCGCAGAGAACTGCATACTAAGTAATTATAGATTGGCGATAAGCGAAGGTTAAGTCGAATACCGTACGTAGAATATCCTTTTCAGTACCATTGAAATCATACGCCTTTCGTCCCATTACTTTGGATATGGTCTGGCAAACTTTTTCAAAATCATACTCTTTGGTAATCCCGGTACCTCCCCAAATGAAGGAAGGCACGAACTTATCGGGAAATCCAGGGCCATAAATGTTGGCACTCACTCCAACCACCGTTCCGGTATTCAACATTGTATTAATAGCACATTTGCTGTGATCACCCATGGTTACTCCGCAAAACTGCAACCCTGTATCTACAAATGTTTGCTGATGGTAATTCCAGCATCGAACGTTGGAGTAGTTGTTCTTTAAATTAGAGTTGTTGGTATCGGCACCCAAATTACACCAGGATCCGATGACACTATTACCCAAAAAACCTTCATGCGCTTTATTACTGTGGCTTTGGAATATTACATTACCTACCTCACCACCTACCTTGCAGTACGGACCAACCGTAGTATTGGGCCGCATTTTGCCACCTAATCTCAATTGGGAATGTGCACACATGGCAAAAGGTCCCTGGATAATGGTTCCTTCCTGAACTTCAGCGCCCGCTCCCAGGTAAACTGGGCCTCCTTCAGCATTTATAATAGCTGCTTTGATAGAAACATCCTCTTCAATAAAAAGATTCTCTGGATTATAAACGACGGTGTGCTGATCTGTTAAGGGCTGACTGGTACGCCCTTTTGTGAGCCGTTGAAAATCCGCACGAATTTGATCACCATTTTCTAAAAACAACTCCCAGTTGTATCGAATCAACGTTATTGGAAATTGATACTCGATACAAGATCCAGCAGCTTGAGCAATTGCCTCTAAAGACTGCTGTTGGTGGTACCTAAATGCCAGGGTAATACCATTTTGTTGAATACCCTCACCTATTGACAACCCGGAGATGACTTCCACCAATTGTTCATCCGGACAGAGGGCTCCGTTAATATACAGCATGTCTTCGGATACCTCCACCGGAAATTTCGGTTGCAGATAAGACTGCGTACTAAAACCAACGGAAGCGTTAAACGCCTTTTCCCATTTTTCTGCAATAGTGAGTATGCCCAGGCGAATATCTGCCACAGGTCTGGTATAAGTGAGTGGCAGCAGGGACGGCCTGATCTCAGGGTGATCAAACAAAAGGATATTCATACGGACAAAAATAAAAAAGTCTCACGGAATTAATTATCCACGAGACTTTATTCAAAGTGCTTGATGCAATTATTTCTTCTTGTAACGTCGATTGAATTTTTCTACCCGACCGGCGGTATCCAAAAATACCCGCTTTCCGGTATAAAATGGATGAGATGCTGAGCTCACCTCTACTTTAATCAGAGGATAGGTATTACCATCTTCCCACTTAATGGTTTCTTCTGAAGTCATGGTCGACCGGGTGAGAAATTTATACTCACTTTGGGTATCCAGAAACACCACTTCTTTATATTCCGGATGGATTTCTTTTTTCATGTTTGCGTGCCTTAAAATGCTTCTCCTCAAAGGAGGCACAAATTTAAGCAATGCATTGAATAATATCAAACTTTCCAGTGCTATTAATACCTCTATTATTTATTGCAATATGTTAACTTGCGTCGAAATAGTGCATACCTAATGTTGAAACGATATCTATCTCTTCTAGCTGCCGTTTGGAGCTCGCTTTCATTATGTGCCCAAAGTACCAATGCTCCGTTAGATCAGGACTATTACCACCTGGTACAGAGATATGAAATTAAGTCCGGCGGGTTTGCTCCTGGTTTTCACAGTAATGTTAAACCCTATTTAAGGTCGGACATTGCAGATTTTGTTGATACACTTTATTCCCTTTCGGTTGCTGAGTCCAAAACGGATGATTTTAACTTGCAGTACCTCGCAAATGATAATTGGGAATGGTCGGAGCGCGATCAAAATGACAGTCGAAAACCCCTGTTTAAAGCTTTGTATCAGAAACAGTCAGATCTATATTATGTGGACAACCAGGATTTTGACTTGCATGTAAGTCCGGTATTTCATTTCGGATTTGGCTTTGATAAAGGAGAAGACAACTTATTTATTAACTCCAGGGGCCTGGTCGTCAGAGGTATGATCAGTAGAAAAGTTGGTTTTTATACCTACCTGGTGGAAAATCAGATGCGCTTTCCCACCTACGTAAGGGATTGGATGAATCATGGCCGGTATGTGGTACCAGGTGAAGGATTTTGGAAGAACTTTAAGACCAACGGGGTTGATTTTTTTACTGCACGCGGGTATATCAGTTTTAATGCTGCTAAGTTTATCAATTTTCAATTTGGGCATGACAAGCAGTACATCGGCAACGGGTTTCGCTCATTGGTGTTTTCAGATTTTTCCAACAATAATTTGTTTTTGAAGATCAACACCAACGTCTGGCGACTCGATTATTCGTTTATAATTTCCGAAATGCGAGCCGATGCCCCGGGAAATTCAGGGGGATCCTTTTCTAATGTAGATTTTCCAAAAAAGTATCTGGCATTTCATCGACTGGGGATAAATATCACTGACCAGTTGAACCTGGGAGTTTTCGAATCTGTGGTATTCGGGCAGCCGCAAGACAGTATCGGGACTTCTTTTGAACTGGATTACCTCAACCCAATCATATTTTATCGGGCTATAGAACAATCCGGAGGAAGTCAGGACAATGCGTTGCTGGGTGCTGATCTGACCTGGAATTTTCTAAACAGGTTTTCCCTTTACGGACAAATTGTGTTCGATGAGTTTTTATTGAAAGAGGTAAAATCCGGTAATGGCTGGTGGGGAAATAAGATTTCATATCAAATGGGTCTAAAGTATATTGATGTATTTGGTATAAATAATCTGGATCTGCAATTAGAAGGAAATTTTGCCCGGCCTTATACTTATGCGCATAATAACAATTACACCAGTTACTCACATTACAAACAATCGCTGGCACATCCACTTGAGGCGAATTTTAAGGAATTTGTAGCCATTGCCCGCTACCAGCCCATACCCAGACTACAGCTTTCTGCCAAACTTATCACCGCAAAGTACGGCACCGACACAGATAGCACAAACTGGGGTCAGAACATTCTGAAAAATTATGACACCCGCGAAATGGATTTCAATAATGAGATTGGTCAGGGTGTAGCTACAGATTTATTTTATTTCGATTTTAGGGCATCCTATCAACTCAAGCACAACTTATTTATTGATTTCACCCAGGTTTTTAGAAATCTTAACAGCGAGCTGCCGGAAAGAGACCAGAATAACGTAATATCTTCATTATCAATTCGATTGAACATTCCCAGACGTGAACATGTTTTTTGAAATTAGAGCACTATCTTTAAATGATACTCGAAACTATTAAATTATAAGCTTGCCTTAAGGTCCTGTTATATTTCCATGAAGACTTATCTTAGAATACTGTCATTTGCCAGGCCCCTGAGTCGCTATCTGCCTCAATATATTGTATTTACGCTGCTGGGAATAATATTTGGACTGATCAACTTCACTTTATTGAAGCCTTTGTTTGATGTCATTTTCGAGCAAATGGACGCAAATGAATTGCAGGCTTATCAATCCAACCCTTCCTTCGCCCTCTCTTTAAAATATTTAGAACATAAATTCTACTATTTTTTCATATCTGCCCAAAATGCCTACGGAAAGATTGGCACTCTCGCGTATATCAGTATCGTTACCATTATTGCCAACCTATTAGCCAATACCTTCAGGTACCTGTCTCAAATTCTTCTTGCCAAGGTAAGGGCCCGAACTGTAAGGGGATTAAGGATGGCTATTTATGAGAAGCTAACCCTGCTTCATCTGGGATTCTTTACAGATCAGCGAAAAGGAGATATTACCAGTAGAATAACCAATGATATTCAAGAAGTAGAAAACGGTATCGTACAGTCACTGCAGGTAATTTTCAGGGATCCGGCAACCATCATCCTGTACTTTGGCTGGTTGTTTTTTATGTCCTACAAACTGACCATCTTCACCATAATACTGTTGCCGGTGGCTGGATTACTAATTTCAGGGATTGTAAAAAAACTTCGGCGTATTGCCCGCGCAGGACAGGAATCTCTAGGTAGAATACTTAATCAGGTTGATGAAACATTTTCAGGAATAAGAATTATTAAAGCCTTCAATGCCCGTGACTACACCATAAATAAGTTTAGCAAGGAGGTCAATAAATACGCAGGAATTACTGTTTCTATGGCTCGAAAAAATGAATTGGCCTCTCCGGTTTCAGAATTCTTGGGGATCGTTGTAGTAGGAGGCATTCTGTTATTCGGAGGTAATCTGGTTTTGAATAATCAATCCAGTCTTGACGGGGCGGCTTTCTTAACATATTTAGTGGTTTTTACCCAGGTGCTTGCTCCGGCAAAAGGAATATCCAAAGCATACAGCAGCATTCAGCGGGCGTTGGCTTCCGCAGAACGGATTTTTGAAATCATAGATACTGTTCCGGGTATTACCGATGCACCACATGCCAGAGAGACCGCAGGATTCCGTCAAACCATAGAATTCAAGCAGGTTAGTTTTGCCTATGAAAACGAATGGGTGCTCCAAAATATAAATTTAACAATTCCACGAGGGAGTACCATTGCCCTGGTCGGGCCATCCGGAAGCGGTAAGTCGACCCTGGTGGATCTTATTCCCAGATTCTATGATCCAACCCGGGGCAGTGTATTGCTTGATGGTGTTTCACTTAAAGAATATAAGTTGGATGCTATTAGAGACCTAATGGGAATCGTCAGCCAGGAATCAATCTTATTCAATGACACCGTGTTTAACAACATAGCGTTCGGGGCAGGAAATGTTACTACCGAAGCAGTTATAAAAGCCGCAGAAATTGCCAATGCACAGGAATTTATCCTTAAACTCGAGAATGGTTATCAAACCGAAATTGGGGAAAGGGGCAGCAAATTATCCGGTGGACAGCGCCAGAGGTTAAGCATCGCCAGGGCAGTACTTAAGAATCCACCAATATTAATTCTTGATGAAGCTACTTCCGCACTTGACTCCGAATCTGAGAATTTAGTGCAGGAAGCACTTTCCAATTTAATGAAGAACAGGACCTCCATTGTAATAGCCCATCGATTAAGTACCATACAGAATGCTGATGAAATAATTGTGCTGCAGCAGGGAAGAATTCTGGAACGGGGAACACACCATCAACTTCTGGACCAGGGAGGTTTGTACAAAAAACTGAATGCCATGCAAGCTGTTTAAATTCAACATCAATGAAACGCCTAAAATCAATATTTAACGCCTTCTACTTTGCCTATCTGTTAATCTCCTTGTTAATGTTTGTATTTAAAGATAATCTATTCGGTTTAAGAGATCAGGAACTGATGCTGAGGTTCTTGAATTTCTGGGTGATACTGGGATTTGTTTTCTTTATAGGTATCTGGATAATTCAGGCCATTCAAATTCGGTTTTTGAAAAAGGACGTTACTGATCTGGAAGGAATGGTACGGGAACTAAAAAGTAAGCTCTATGACTTTGGCAAAC
>BQJT01000023.1 GCA_021604845.1 Cyclobacteriaceae bacterium | reverse complement strand
TGTAAAACTTTTCCATTACCCAGATCCAGACTGAATTGTAAACGAGTTGTATCACCATCATTGGTTATCTTATGGTCCTTAAAATACAGGTCCATAAGGTCTACTTCGGTACCCATCAAATTCAGCTTAAAGGACATTTCCGAACTGGACTCATCGAAAAGGATCAGCGGCTTTTTATCGTAGGTCTGAAACTGCTTCAGTTCCACCTGCTTAATGGCTCCGCCTTTGGTGGAAAAGGTAATTTTTAGTTTCTGGTTTTCCAACACCACATCCTGTGCGCTACCTGTCATCACCTGAGCAAGGTCGCCATATTGCTGCTGCTGACTAAGAAAATCAATACTATCCTGGTTAATCTGCTCTGCAGGTTTTAAGGTAGTTGATTCCTGGACTGGGCTAATTTGTTGTTCGGTTGTTTGCGGGGTAGGTTGCTCGGTCGGAGGCTGCACATCCTGCGCAAAGTAAAAATAACCCAATAACAATAGTGAGATCAGGATTAGTCCTGTGACTTGATTTTTGTCCATAATGGGATGACCTTATTTTACGGTTTTCCTTTGTGCTCCAACGCCGCTTTAACAAATTTAACAAAAAGCTTGTGTGGATTTAAAACGGTACTTTTTAACTCAGGGTGGTATTGGGTACCTATAAACCATGGGTGATCATTGAGTTCTATGGTTTCTACCAGCTTGGTCTCAGGGTTTATACCTGACATCACCATACCCGATTTTTCAAATTTTTCGATGAATTTGTTGTTGAACTCATAACGATGACGATGCCTTTCTGATATCCTGGATTTACCATAAGCGTGGTGAATTTTTGTGCCTGGTTTCAGCTTACAATCGTAGGCTCCGAGCCTCATGGTACCACCCTTATTGATGATTTTTTTCTGATCTTCCATCAGATCAATCACATGGTTTTTAGAATCAATTGCCATTTCTGAAGAAGCAGCATCTTTCAATCCCAGAACATTACGAGCAAATTCAATCACTGCACACTGCATTCCCAGACAAATCCCAAAGAAAGGCACTTTGTTTTCCCTTGAATACTTCGCAGCGTATATTTTGCCAATCATACCCCGTTCACCAAATCCGGGCGCTACCAGTATTCCATGAAGATTCTCTAATTTTTCTGCGGCATTATCTTCGTATATAGTATCGGAACTGATATATTTCAGTCGTACACGGCATTCATTTTCAGCACCAGCATGTACAAACGATTCTGAAATCGATTTGTATGCATCCGGCAATTCTACGTATTTGCCAACTAATCCTATCTCTACTTCATCCGTTGGATTTTTGTGCCTTCCCAGAAATTCTTTCCAAGACTCAATTTGCACTTCAGATTTAGTGCTTAGGCGTAACTTGGAAAGTACCCGCTCGTCCAACTTCTCTTTCCGCATCATCAAAGGTACATCATAGATGGTTTCAGCATCTATTGCCTGGATCACCGAGTTGTAGTTGACATTACAAAATAATGCGATTTTTTTTCTCAAATCCGGAGGAACAGGTTTTTCTGATCGACAAACCAGAATATCAGGTTGAACCCCCGCCTCCAGTAGGTGTTTTACAGAGTGCTGTGTGGGCTTGGTTTTCAGTTCGCCTGCTGCACTTAAATAAGGGACAAGTGTAAGGTGGACAACTACCAGATTATTAGAACCGACGTCCCAGCGAAACTGCCGCACCGCCTCGATGAAAGGCAGGGATTCAATATCACCCACACATCCACCAATTTCGGTGATAATAATGTCGTAGTTTTTATCATTCCCCAAGGCCTGGAAATTTCTCTTGATCTCATCGGTGATATGCGGAACAACCTGAACGGTCTTACCCAGATAGTCTCCTTTCCGCTCCTTGGTAATTACATTATAATATATCCTTCCGGTGGTGACATTATTGGCCTGAGAAGTCGCAACATTTAGAAACCTTTCATAATGACCCAAATCAAGATCAGTCTCAGCTCCGTCATCAGTTACATAGCATTCACCGTGTTCGTAGGGGTTAAGCGTTCCCGGATCGATATTAATGTAAGGGTCAAATTTTTGAATGGTGACTGAAAATCCTCTGGCTTGCAGAAGTTTCCCCAATGAAGCAGAAATAATCCCTTTTCCTAAAGATGAAGTAACTCCTCCGGTAACAAAAACGTATTTGGTTGATCCCATAAGCAGGTAAGTGGCAAACGTGTACCTATGGGGTACAAATGTACAAAGTTATTTTCGGCTTTCAATAAACTTTATTCAAAAGAGGGGTAAGGTACCTAGTGGTGAAATTAAGCTAAAAGGGACAGGGGGTCAGGTGAATTCTGCTCCAATAAATACCAGATGCTATCTAAGGTTTGTTAATAATAATCAGAAATGTCACGGCGATAATGTTGAAATGTAAATGACCTGTCATTGGGGGTTACCTTAATAAATAGCACTATTTGAAGAAACAGTGGGGATTATTTTAGAAATCAACCCACTGTTTTACCAGATAAGCCAGTAATGATTTTAATCCGTGCATTGTCAATTTAACTCCAGGGCGATATAGTGCTTAAAATCTCGTATGTACCGTTTGTTCTTGTTTTCGCCAATATAATAGCCTTAAAATAACAAAATTTGATTCTTGTTTTTGACTCACTCCTTATATAAGGATCAATTAGGAAGCGTTTTTCGATGAAAAAGGGACTTTTACTATTTTTGTCTTGGATTGCTGTTTCGGTTTTTTCAGGCACCATATCTGCTCAAAATTGCGTAATTATTTCCAAGGGTAACTTCATGGACCCTAAGACCCTTTGTGCGCCGGTTGATGTCGAGTGGGATGTGTTATATACCGGAGTAAATAATGGAGGAGCGCCGGTAGAGATCTTTATAAATTGGGATGATGGTAATACCGATCTGGTCCCGGCAGTGCTTACAAATGCAGGAACACGCGAATGGTCAGTAACTGATATACCGCATACCTATCCCCAGGGCGGAAGCCAATGTACCTACCACCCGGAAGCATTTCTGGTGGTAAATGGAGTTATTTGTAGTAGTACCGCACAAGAACAGATTGTAACGGTATGGGATACGGACGATGAAAACGGTGGTGATATCCGAATTGACCCGGTAGAGTACAGGGTGTGTATTGGGCATGCGGCTTCTGTAACCTTCGATGATAACAGTAATTTCAATTGTGTTCCTCCCGATGAAAATGATAATCCAAATATTGAGAATCGATGGATCCAATGGATTTATGGAACCGGGAATCCTGCAAATCGCATAGCTGGTATTCAGGTTGGCGGTAGCAGTCCAGGTTATCCTTTTTCAGGAGCTATAGATTATCGCGCAGCACCGGTGACCGGACCCTGGTCTACCAGTAGTGTTGTCACTGTTCCCGGAACCACCACAGTTGCTGATATTGGCAGGGAGTTCGAAGTTACCCTGAACAACTGGAACCAGTGTAACCCTTATCCCGATTCATTACCGGTATTTGAAACTGCCCGCATTGTACTGGTTGCTGCCCCAATACCGGATTTCAGAACCAGAAAAAACAATTCATCGGGTATTGTTACGGATAAATTCTGTGCAGGAGAGCGGGTTTACTTTGAGAACTTGACTACCTGGCCGTCAAACTCCAGTTCAGGATATGACTGGACCATGTACGACGGTCCCACAACTGCTTCTCCGGTAGCTCATACCAGTAGTAGTACCAACCCAAGAAGAAGATTTGATAATCCTGGGATCAAACTTATCGAGCTGGTTGCATCAGATGGAAATGCTGCTGGTAACTGTGATGAGGTAATTCAAAAAACCATTGAGATCATTGCCGCTCCGGTAGCGGAGATCCAAATCAATAGCGAACCACTTAGCGTGGATACGGTATTTTTCTGCGAAGACCAGTTTGGTACTAACCTGGTTACCTTCACGGACCAGTCAGCGGCTGCTACCCCAAACACAGCTCATGTATTCGAGTTCTTCGATGAGAATATGAACCTTATTCAAATGGATTCCGTGGTAGGCGTGCCATCCGGACCATTTACCCAGCCATATACAGCCCCTGGTGTTTATAATACCGTGTTAACCCTGACAGACAAGGATACGGACTGCCAGTCTTCGGATACAGCAGTGGTAATAATAACTGCACTGCCCAATGCCAGCTTTATTCCGAATAATGCAGGAGTCTTGTGCGCGGCTGATTCGGTATTCTTTGATGATGTCAGCACCAATTTTACTTCGGTTCCAAGTGGATTTGTAGCAGACACCATCAGTACCTGGAGATGGTGGTTCGATTATGATTTTAACCCTTTAAGTGCGCCGGACGCAACTATTACCACTGGGACCGACGGTGATATTTCGCACATATTCCCAAGTGCCAAAGATTACGTGGTCAGACTTGAGGTGGAGTCTGCCAATGGTTGTACCGATGATACGGTAATGACGGTAACCGTAAATCCTGTACCAAATGCAAGTTTTACCGCCGCTCCCAAAACAGGATGTTCGCCATTGATCACCACTCTAAATAACACCAGCGCACCACAAGCCGCAGGGGTGGTTATCGATAAGTATACCTGGACAATTTATGATGCCGCAGGTACTGTGATCGATCAGATAGATCAGCCAACCGAGGATACTCTGACTTATACTTTTATTAACACCTCACCTGATTTCGATGCAAACTATGCGGTAACGCTTACCGCTGTGGATGCCAGCGGCTGTGAAACAATCAGTCCGGCTGATTCGGTAACGGTGTTCCCAAGCCCGATTATAAGCTTTACATCAGATGATTATAACCCGTTTAATAACAACTGTGCTCCGGTAAGTGCTACCTTTGATGTGGATAGTATTTTCCATGCCACAAATAACGTAAATACCTATTACTGGATTGTAGATGACGGAGCCGGAATGGTTGACACCACGGCGATTTCAGGGAACATACCTAATTTTCTATACAGCCAATTTACCAATGTTGGAATCAACATAAAGATCTATACGGTTACCTTGACCGCAGCTCTTAATACAGGTGGTTGTGTGGTGCCCTTCAGCCAGCCCATTATTGTTCATCCGGTACCTGTATCGGATTTTACCGCCACACCGCAGGAAAATTGCGATTTTATACAGTTCCAAATGGAAACCAGCCAGAAAGCAGGGATCCTGACCTATGACTGGGACTTTTCAGAAGTTCCCTCAAACAACCCGTTATTGGATGATAGTTTCGTTCTCACCTTTGAAAGGCCGGAGCCAAATGAGCCAGATCTATTGGTGGATGTAAGTCTGGTTTTAACCAACACCTCCAGTTGTGTCAGCGATACCACCAGGCAAACTTTACTGGTTCCTAAGAAACCATTTGTAGATGTACAACTAACTCTGGCTGGCAATGACCAGGGATGTGTACCTTACCTGGCGAACTTTACCAACTCAACAGCAACCTATCCGGCTGGTACTACTTTTGAACTGTGGATTACCTTTGGATTGAACGACGCTGCACAGGTTACCCCTACTACTGGTAATTTGGCCAATAACTTTAGCTATGAATTTACGCAGTACGGTGACTATAAAGTTGAATTGAGGGCAATTGAACCTACTAACGGATGCCCTTTTATCGATGAAGTATTCGTTACAGTACATCCGTCGCCGCCGGCGAGATTCTTTACCCCTGTTTCCGGCGATTGTGCTCCGTTTGATGCTATTTTCTTCGATGATTCAAATGATACCACAATTGTAGCCAGAACCTGGAGAGTTACCGGCCCGGGAGTAAATGACGCTGTTGTTTACAATACCAAACAGGACTTCATGTATACTTTTCTAAATAACTCAGGGTCCCCGATTGACTATCAAGTATCATTAACCGTTGAGAATAGTTTCGGTTGTACCGATACCAAAACGGAAACAATTACTGCATTCCCTCAGCTACAGCCAGGATTTGTGGTTACCCCTAGAACTCAAATATTGCCAAGTGCAACTATTAATATTACGGATATATCTCCGGCAAATAACTGGAACTATCGATGGGATTTCGGAGATGGTAACTTCTCTACAGACCCTAACACCAGCTCCTACACATACGCCACATTCGGAGTTTATCCTATCGCCCTGGAGGTTACGGATCCGAATACCAATTGTACAGGAGTGTTCAGAGATACTATAGAAATAATCGCAATTCCTCCGGTGGTTGACTTTGTATACGATGTCCCTAATGGGTGTGCACCTTTAACTGTGAATTTCACCAATATGTCGCAATATGCCAGTCCAGGTACCTATCAATGGGATTTCGGAGATGGTATCGGAACTTCCAGGCAACAAAACCCTACTTATACTTACTATGATCCGGGTGTTTATTCCGTGTCTCTTTCAGCAAGTAATGAATTGGATTCGGTGGTTACCGAAAGAAAGGACTTTATAATAGAAGTATTCCCTGAGGTAAGGGCAAATTTCGCCATACGTCCGGAAGTAGTATACCTGCCCGGTGAAGAGATTCGAGCAGTGAATCGAAGTGAGAATGGGGATTCTTACTGGTGGGATTTTGGAGATGGCAACAGTTCTACTGAATTCGAGCCAATACACCGGTATCAGGAAGCAGGCCATTATGATATAACACTGATCGTAACCAGCCAATATGGCTGTAGCGATACCCTGACTATAGAGAAAGCAGTTTTTGCCGATGATGGAGGGAAATACCTGATACCAAATACATTCACTCCGAATGGCGATGGTAAGAACGACACATTTATTCCTGAATTATTCGGAGTAACGAATTTCCATATGGAGATATACAATCGTTGGGGAGAGTTGCTGTTTGAAACAGAAGATCAGAATGCTGGCTGGGATGGCGTTTATAAAGGTCAGTTGTCCTCTCAGGACGTATATGTATATAAGGTAAAAATGAAATTCCTCAGTGGAAACAGTGTGGTACGAACCGGCGACGTTACGCTGCTTCGTTAAAAAAACTGAACCTAACTATGAAAAAATATCTTAGTGTATTTTTCTTACTGATAATGATTGGATGGTCTCAAATACATGGGCAAGACCACCATTATTCTCAGTACTATGCTGCTCCATTACACCTGAATCCGGGCTTTACAGGAACCACCATGCAACATCGCTTTATCAGTAACTTTAGGACTCAATGGCCGGCTATTTCCAAAACATATGTCACTTACTCTGCCTCGTACGATCATTTTAAACCAAACCTGAATAGTGGATTCGGGGTGCTGGCAAGTGTAGACAAAGCCGGGTCTGCTGACCTCAGGTCAACAAATATTGCAGCCTTATATTCCTATAAAGTACAGCTTGCAGATAAATGGGTAGTTAGCCCCGGAGTTTACATAGGCTATGGAATTCGGGACCTGAATTTTAACAAGCTGGTATTTGGGGACCAGCTTGATATTACGGACAACAGAATCTTCGACGACACTATTGATCCTATCAGGAATGCCTACAATAATACCAGCTATTTCGATTTTGGTTCTGGAATAGTGGTATACAATGAAAAATTCTGGGGCGGGTTTTCAATATATCATATGAACGAGCCCAATCATTCGTTACTGGATGAAGAAAGTATATTGCCAATGAAATACTCACTTCATGCAGGAGTCCGTATTCCATTGTATAATGGTCCTCTGAAAAAGGATAAAGAAGCCAGTATCGCTCCAAGCTTTATCTACAAGAAGCAGGGTAATTTTGATCAGTTAGATCTTGGGCTGCATTTCAGGTACGATCCGATCATTGCCGGAGTCTGGTACCGGGGTATTCCGGTTCAACAGAATGTTGGCGACAATGTAAATCACGATGCGGTGACATTCATGTTTGGTTTGCGGTACAAACAATTCGAATTCGGATACAGCTTCGATATGACCGTTTCGAATCTTTCTGCTAATACCGGTGGAGCTCATGAGTTTGCCATAAACTATCAATGGGCCAATGTTGATGACGGTAAACACCGAAAGAAACGGAAAGAGAAGTTTATTCCGTGTCCAACCTTCTCTAATAAACTGTAACATTGCCTTCTCACCGATAGGTTTTCCCGGTTTATTATGGGACCTCTTAATTATATCATAATTTTACCCCATGGCTAATTTACTGCTGAGCTGTGGATTTCGCGGATGAAATAAAAAACCTTGGGGTATTGAAGGTGGTCACCCGTGCCGCCAAAAAGCTGAAATTTCCAACCTACCTGGTGGGTGGATATGTCAGGGACCTGGCTTTAGGTAAGCAGGGTAAAGACCTTGATTTGGTCTGTGTAGGCAGTGGTATTGATTTAGCGAATATGGTATCCACGCTGCTTCCAGCACCCACCAAAGTCACCATTTTTAAGAATTTTGGCACTGCGATGCTCACCTATGATGGGTACGAACTTGAATTCGTTGGCGCCCGGAAGGAGTCTTATCGTAAAAGTTCCAGGAAACCGATTGTGGAGAACGGGACCCTGGAGGATGACCAGAATCGAAGGGATTTTACCATAAATGCCATGGCCATCAGCCTAAACTCGCAGGACTATGGTTTACTAATAGATCCATTTGACGGTATGATGGATCTGAAACGTAAATTAATAAAAACGCCACTGGATCCTGAGGTTACCTTTTCAGATGATCCACTGCGTATGATGCGCGCAATCCGCTTTGCCACCCAATTGGAATTTGATATCGAGGCTGACACATTCCGGGCAATTACCCAGTATGCGGGTAGATTGGAGATAGTGAGCAGGGAAAGAATAACTGATGAACTAAACAAGATTCTTCTTACGGATAAACCTTCCTACGGATTTAAGCTGCTGTTTATAAGTGGATTACTGCAGGTGTTCTTTCCGGTTTTGGCAAAATTGCATGGAGTTGAGAAAATCGGCAACATGGCACACAAGGATAACTTTTATCATACATTACAGGTCCTGGATAATATTTGTAAACATACCGATAATCTTTGGTTGAGGTGGGCGGCGTTGCTGCACGACATTGCCAAACCGGCCACCAAAAGGTTTGATCCAAAAGCTGGTTGGACTTTCCATGGGCATGAGGATAAAGGTGCCCGTATGGTACCTAAAATATTCAGACAACTTAGGCTGCCACTGGATGACAGAATGAAATATGTTCAGAAGATGGTCAGGCTTCATTTAAGACCTATAGCATTGGTAAATAAACAGGTTACCGATTCTGCTATCCGGAGATTGATTTATGAAGCAGGTGATGATCTGGAAGACCTGATGACACTCTGTCGCGCAGATATTACCTCAAAGAATAATGAAAAGGTAAAAAAGTATCTGCGAAATTTCGATAAGGTTGAAAAGAGAGTCTTGGCAGTAGAGGAAAACGATCAGGTAAGAAATTTCCAACCGGTTATTACCGGCGAAATCATTATGAAGACCTTCGGTATCCCCCCGTCGAAGATGGTAGGAGAAATAAAAGAAGCTCTTAAAGAAGCGGTATTGGATGGTGAGGTCAAAAATGAATATGCCCAGGCGTTAAACTTTATATTGAAACTTGGTCAGAGCAAAGGATTACAAGCCAAAGACAGCAAGCAGATTTAGAACCTGGAACCACGCATCCGAACTGCTGGAATTTTAATTACTACAGATGTAATAATTCAACACAATCTGGCCAATACCGACCGGGTTATTAGTGTATTTTTAATACTTAACACCCTGCAACTATTAAACGAGAGTATAGAATTGATGTGCTAAAAAAATAGCCTTTAACAACCATATAAGAGGTATTTTCTAAAAAGTGCCGGAGATGGGCAACCTGGATAAAACCATTCAAGTTACCAGCCGGTCTTGAATACCGATTGTTAGGTGAAAAAAGGTATGTAATAATTAGCTAATTCTTGCAGGATACGGTGGATAGAATCTTAAAAATCGCATTAATATTAATTGCCTGGCACGGAACAGTAATGTCATCTTTGGCCCAGCAAACCCCCATCTACAGCCAGTTTTTTCAAAACCCCTATGTATATAACCCTGCTTACGCAGGTCAAAATAATAGGGCTGTAGCCTTCTTAAACTACCGAAGGCAATGGATTGGCATTGATGGAGCCCCTGAAACCAGTAGCTTAAGTTTCCATACTCCGGCCAAAAGGAATATTGCGTTGGGAGGGCTGGTTTACTATGATAAACGAAGTTTGCTCAAGTCAACGTCAATTTCCTTATCCTTTACCTATAAAGCGTTTCTCGGAGATCAGCAATTCCTCAGCTTTGGCCTTTCCGGCGGTGTCTCAATGAACAACATTCAACTGGACAACATCAATGATCCGGCTATCCTGAGCGACCCTGCACTGTTTGACCTGGTCGACAATAACTTGAGCCCCAACGCCAGCTTCGGTTTAAGATATCACTTAAAAGGATTTGACCTGGGTTTCAGCCTGCCCTCCCTTTTTAAAAGAGAAGTAGTAGGAGTGGAGCAATTTACCACGGTAGAATTGGACCCAATTAAGAACTACACAATAATGGCCAGTAAGAAGTTTAACCTGGGCCCCGGGTCTGTAGTATTGGAGCCACACTTGTTGTATAGGGTCACAGAAACGCTTCCCAATCAGTTAGAGGCATTGGCAGTGGTACATTTAATGGAATTAATCTGGTTCGGAGGTAGCTACAGACAGGATTATGGGGCTTCTGCCTTGTTGGGCTTAAACATTAAGGACATGCTTTCAGTTGGCTATGCTTATGAGTTTGCCAGTACCCTGGTGAATGGAATTCCCGATGGTACCCATGAAGTCCAATTGCGAATTAACCTTGGAAAATCCAAAGAGTTTACCAGGAAAATCAAGGTGGAAGAAGGGGGTAACCGCGATGCGCGATTCTATTCTGACGGTGGGCCGGGAATATTTATGGATGCTCCCGTATCTGAGCAAGAAAATAGTCAAGCTGTACCAGTTGAAGCCACAAAGACATTGGATCTGGATACCTACTACCATGACGAGATGACTCCAGGGCATTATGTGATACTCAAAAAATATAATTCGTTCCAGGAGGCCTACCAGTATTGGTCCGGTATTGTAAGCGGGTATGGGCACAAGGCTTCATTCGGCTATAGCAGCAGGGACGACATCTATTATGTCTTCCTGTTCAACTCGGAAGATCAAACAAAAACAGAAGTCGAGCTTGAAAAAACCAAGTTATTGGAGTTGTTCGATGATGCTTACTCATTAGAAATAGACTGATCGTGATGAAAGCAACTAAGTATTTGAAATTTACATTATGGACTTTTTCCATGGTATTGTTGGCAACCTCCTTTTCGTTTGCCCAAACACCAGTCATTTCCAGTCTTGACAAATCATTTGCACAGGTTAATGATACACTGACAATAAGAGGCTCTGGTTTTGGCACTGATGCCACAACTTTGAATGTACAGTTTGGTGCAGCATCAGCTGGTATCGTATCAGTTGTAGATTCTGAAATAAAGGCATTAATACCAGCTGGAACTACCTTTAGTAGTGTCTCTGTTACAAACACCAGCTCGGGTAATACAGCTTATTCCTCACGATTATTCATTATCAGTTTTGGAGGAACAGCCTTTAACGCTTCCCTGTTAGCTGGTCCTTCAACTTTTAGTGCTCAAAATGGAGTGTTTGACTTATGTACCTGTGACTTTGATGGCGATGGGAAGAACGATGTAGCCACCAGTCACGACAATTCCATATTGATCGACATTTTCAGGAATACCAGCACATTGGCAGTGGTCACTTTTGCCAAGACCAGTTTGAACATAGGTCAAAATACCTTGAACATTACCTGTAGGGATATTGATGGAGATGGCCGACCTGACTTAGTTACATCAAGGTCTGGAGGGAACTCCATCTATGTTTTCAGGAACCAAAGTACACCCGGCTCAATTAGCTTTGGGTCGGTAATTGAACTAAATACCGCCGGTGGCTTACCCAGAAAAGTAGTAATCCGTGATCTAAATCTTGATGGAAAGCCTGAATTGGTTGCCTCTAATCAAGCAAGCGTAAATTTGTCGGTTTTCAGGAATAACAGTACTCCGGGAACCATTACTTTCGGACCGGAGGTTAGCTTTGGTTTGCCGGTTACCGCTCTGAATAGTTCTGGGCTGTCAGTAGAAGACCTGAATGGAGATGCCAAGCCAGAGATTATAGTTAACCCCTTCCTGAACTCAAATATCTACATCCTCCAGAATAACAGTACTGCAGGTGGTGCGGTGGCATTTCGACCGGTTGCGCTGTTTAATGTTTCCGGAAACCTTTCGAATCTTCAGATTGGTGACCTTGATGGTGACAACCGTCCGGACATTGCAGTTTCCAGATTTTTGACTTCAGACCTGTCAATCTTATTGAATCAGACAACCAATACCACCGATCAGGTTTCTTTTAGTACCCCTAAAATTGTAAGCACTATAGATTTACCTCAGGGATTGGATATGGGTGATATTGACGGGGATAGTAAGATAGACATAGTGGTAGCCTCTGCCAGTGATAACCTTCAGATTACCCTGTTAAGAAATATTAGCATTCCCGGGGACTTCTCATTTGAGCGGTTCGATCTGGATGTAAACGATAAATCCAGAAATGTAAAAGTGGGAGACCTGAATGGAGATGCGAAACCGGATATTGCATTTACCGGAATCCTTAATAGTGAGCTGGGGGTATTGTTGAATAACAACTGCTATGTGCCAACAATTTCTCCTGCCGGATCTATTACAGTATGTAGCGGCAATGCGGCCAGACTTACTGCCAGCGGATCAGCCGGAGTGAATTACCAATGGTTTCTGGATGGAGCGCCTACCGGAGTAACTACGTCATTTATAGATGCTACTGTTGCCGGGTCGTATACTGTGGTTGCCAGTTCGTCCTCAGGAACCTGTGTTGAGACTTCGAATGCGGTCACTCTTACGGTTATCGGTGGAGCGGGCGGGGCGCCTACAGCAACCAACAGTGGTCCGGTGTGTTTGGGAGATGATTTGCAACTTTTTACCCCAAATGTCCCGGGTGGGAGCTATACCTGGACCGGTCCTAATGGATTTAGTTCAACCTTACAAAATCCAATAATCGCAAATTTTGCCGCAACTATGATAGGTACTTACCAGGTACGAGTCAGTACAGGTGCTTGTGTAAGCGCCTGGGGATCAACTGATGTCAGCGAGAGTGCAGTACCGGATTTGACCATAAATACTTCGGATCTCACTACTTTTTGCCAGGGCAAAAACGCAGTACTTTGGGTCCAGTTGATTGCAGGTGTCTCTTACCAGTGGCAACTGAATGGTACGGATATAGTTGGCGCCAATACCAACATTTATTCTGCCACTACCTCAGGAAATTATACTGTAAGAGTTACGAACTCGGATAATTGCTCCCGGATAACCCCTGCTTTAACTGTAAGAGTACTTCCACCTCCGACGGCGGCATTCAACTCAGGTGACGAAGCATGTTTGAATTTGCCAATTCGTTTTACCGACGCTTCAACCTTTGATACCAACGTAAATGTTTACTACCAATGGGATTTTGGAGATGGCAATGTATCGGATCAGGCCAGCCCATCACATACCTATACCAGTCTGGGTAACTATACCGTAAGTTTGCTAATACATTATGATGACACAGATTGTAACGACACATTTACAAAGACCATAGATGTGGTAAATGCTCCTGCGGTCTCTATTCAAACGGATCGTGATACAGTAATGTGTGAAGGTGAAACCATCCGCCTATTCATAGAAGATATTCATACCGCCTATAGTTGGAGTAACGGAGCAACTTCCAGCAGCATTGAGGTAACTGATGCTGGTGTTTACACGGTGGATGTAACTACCACTGCAGGTTGTGTAGCCACAGCTCAGGTAGAAGTGGTGACCCTTGGATTGCCAGATATTACGGCTTCTGCTGATATAGATAAAATATTCGCCGGTGATACGGTTCAACTTTCCGCTACCGGAGGTATAAATTATACATGGAGCCCAGTTGATGGACTAAGCGATCCCACCATTGCCAATCCCATTGCAAACCCAGTGAGAACCACAACTTATACGGTAACTGCAGACGATATGAATGGCTGCCAGAATAGTGCTGAGGTGACCATAACTGTTGGAGCCGGAATCAATGTTTCTGCCAAACCACTTTTCAGCCCTAATAATGACGGTCAGAATGATCAATGGGTGATTGAAAACATTGATCGCTACCCGGATTGCACCGTTATTATTGTAAATAGGCAGGGGAATGTGCTTTATGAGCAACGCCCGTATTATGGCAATGAATGGGACGGCACACTGAAAGGAAACCCGGTAATTGAGGGAGCATACTACTATGTTATAAGGTGTGAGGGAAGTTCACAGAATGCAGCCTCCGGGAGTATAACTTTAATTCGATAAGTAGGGATTTCGGTACTTTATTTGATAATAGATAATTGATGAAACGGACTTTATGGCACTGATGGGCCAGAGTTCGGCATGTACCGGAGAAATTACTTGTTGGGAGCTTTAAAAGGATCCTGATGGTACTGAATTGAATTATAGTATCGATTCTTCTTTTTGCCTTTGGCTGTTTTATATTGTGGCCTGACTCCGCAAGAACTTGCAAGAAATGTAAATAACAGTCCGACAATCAACAGACTCAATGGTGTTTTCATAATATTTGATCGAATACCAGTTGAAAGATAATCTTTATAAACTGTGATTTGTGATCAAATCTTCCATCAAACATACACCAGTAACCTTCATTGATATTAAATGCAGGTATTATTATGGATAAATAGTGGTTACCGTTAGTAGTAATTGATATTCAAGGAGTAAAGAATTTTCCACTTCTAATGTCTTTTATATCTTTGCAGGATATAAAAGTATCTATACCATGTTCTCTAACTGCAAATTGCTAATCATAATATTACTTCTAATGGCCTTTGGTCAGAGTTCTCAAGCTCAGGATGTCAAAGAGTCCGCAACCTATCTACAGCAAATGAACGTGTATAAACTTGGCATGAAGTATGCTGATGTCACCATAGCCAGAAATTCATTGTACAATTTAATTGCGCAGGATCCCAGCGATGCCAGTTTGTTAGATTCTCTGGCTTATATGTACTTTGAATATCAACAATTCACCTCCTGTCTTTTAGTTTGCCTGGATATCTTAAAAAGAAACCCGGATCATATGGCCGCACTTGAGATGAGTGCGGTATCCTACAGCAATCTGGGGTTAAAGGATAAGGCTTTAACTGCTTATGAAAGTATCTACCTAAGAAACAATAGTATCTTTACACTCTACCGGATTGCTGTTATACAATTGGATCTGAACCGTACCACTGAAAGTAGTACTAACGTCAATATCTTACTGGAGAAAGAAGAAACCAAAACCTCAAAGATATCAATTAATAGCGAGCAGGGCGCCCAACAGATATCTTTGGAAGCTGCAGTTTATAACCTGAAAGGTCTGTTAGAGTCCAGCCAGGGTCAGAAAGAGTCGGCGAAGGCCAGTTATCAGCAAGCCCTGGCTATTGAACCTAATTTCGAACTTGCCAAGAGCAACCTGGAAGAACTGGATAAATAGACCTCTAATCTATAAAGTTTGAGCAGCCTGATCCCGTGTTGCTCTTAGGAAGCCAAGATCTAAGAAGTAAAAATTCAGTATCCTGAGATCTTAGATCACAAATCAAAAATTTTAAATTGTTCATGCAACCTTTAATCACGTTGCCAGTCTTTTCCTTGAACGCTGTTTAAACTTGGAAACCAAATACCATAACATACATCAGGATGTAGTTGATCGCTGTAAACAGGGGGATCGACCAGCGCAAAACGAGTTTTACAAACTTTACTCAAAGGCCATGTATAACATTGCATATCGGATTACTAACAATGAACTGGATGCTGAAGATGTCTTGCAGGAGTCGTTTGTGAACGCTTTTAAAAATATCAATAGTTATCGTGGCACCGCATCCATTGGAGCATGGTTGAAAAGAATAGTGATTAATAATTCACTTACTGCAGTTAAGAAGCGGAAAGCTGCCCTGGTTCCAATTGAAGATTATGGGGAGTACGCAGATTTGCCGGATAGTGATGATGATGAGGTGTTATATCTGAATGTTGATCGGATTCGCAATGCGGTCCAAAGATTACCTGATGGATATCGAGTGGTTTTTTCACTGTATCTGATGGAGGGCTATGACCATAAAGAGATTGCATCCATTTTGAAGATATCAGAATCGACCTCAAAGTCACAATACAACAGATCAAAAAAGAAATTAAAGCAGATCCTTAGAGAGGAGGTTTTTTACGATGAATAAGTTAGAAGAATTTATAAAAGCAAACCGGGAAGAGTTCGATAATAAACAACCCCGTGAAAAATTGTGGAGCAGCATTGAGTCCGAAATGGCTCAAAATCAGCAAGACTACAGCTGGTTGTGGAAAGCCGCATCGGTAGTCCTTTTGGCCGTTTGCAGCTTTCTGATCTGGGAAAGAAGTACACAGCAGATAGAGGAGTCACCATTGGCAACGGAGCCACGGGTCGATCTGGAATTTGTTGAAACAGAGTTGTACTACACCCAGTTAATAGCAAAACAGCTTCGGGCGGTTGACCAATTTGACCTGAATGATCCGGAAATAAAGGAAAACTTCAAAAGGGACCTTGCCTCTTTGGACACCATGTACCAGCAACTAAAAATAGAATATGTTGAAACCAGTAATGAGGCCGTGGTAGAGGCAATGATCGGGAATCTCCAACTGAGGATGGAACTATTGAATGAACAATTACTAATACTAGAACAGATTGAAAATGACTATAATAATGACACGCATGAAGTCGAGCACCTGTAGTTTCCTTATTTTAATGCTTCTGCTAACCGGAGCAGAGACTTTATGGGCTCAGGTTAAAGAAAAAAGAGTTGATAAAACCTTTACTGTGAATAGCAGTACCCGGCTTACCATCGATAATAGATTCGGAAAAGTACACATCAATACCTGGGATCAGAGAAGTATCAAGGCCGAAGTAGTGGTTGAAGTGGATGGAAGCGAAAGCGATGCCAGAGAAATGCTGGACCGGATTAATATTGATGTTTCAGAGTCAAGCAGTGGTATTCGTCTTGAAACAGAAATCTCAGAATCCAACAACAAATGGCGTAATCAAAGGTTTCAAATAAATTATACCATCTCGATGCCCAGAAACAATCCGTTAAGTATAGAGCACCGGCATGGGGATATATATATTGACAACTTTGACGGACCGCTCGAGGTTGATCTTGCCCATGGGCAGATTATGGCTGAAAAGTTGAATGGTAAATCTGAAATAAATTTACAACATGGCAATGGTGGACGGATTGCAGCCATTGGTTCCGGCTCTTTAGAAATCCAGCACTATCAACGCCTGAGGCTGGGTAGCATTGGTGATATGGAAGTAGAAATTGCTCACGCATCTGCTGATATTGAGAACGCTGGCAATTTGGAGATGGAGTTGAGACACAGTACGCTGGACTTCGAAAATATCGGAGATCTGAACCTCGATATGGAGCATAGTAAGCTTGAAGCGGAGTCTATTAAAAGTTTGCAGGTTGATATGCAGCATTCCAGCATTGGCACGGAACGATTGGGTGGGTCATTAAATGCTGACAGCAATCACAGTCATTTGGAAGTTGGGCGGGTATCGTCTGGCTTCAAAGAAATAGTTTTCGATGGGAATCACAGTTATCTGAGTTTCGACTTGTCTTCCGGCTCCAATGCCACTTTTGAAATTGACCTGAATCACGGAAGTCTTAATTACCCGGACTCAAGGGTCAATATGAGTCACGTGAATGTTGAAAATAACAATCGGGAATACAAAGGTCGTATAGGGAATGGAAATGGTGGCAGAATCGAGATAGATGGTAATTTTACAGATGTGAAAATGGGATTGGATTAGATTGATGTAGTTGAAGGTATAATACTGGTCATTTGGCAATCTAATGACCAGTTTTTTTTTGTTTATATCATGTCCTTCAGCTCAAACTCATCCTGGTTGGAATCGAACAATTTTCCCTGGTCACACATGAGAACCCGGGCAGGGTATTTTTTGATGATATTATAGTTGTGAGTGGCCATTAGAATAGCGGTACCGCTGTTGTTAATACCCTGAAAAATATTAAAAATTCCCTCAGAAACGGTAGGATCCAGGTTGCCGGTGGGTTCGTCTGCAATTAAAAGTTCGGGTTCATTAACCAGCGCCCTGGCAATTACTACACGCTGTTGTTCTCCGCCTGATAGCTGGTGTGGAAATTTTGTCTCGATGGACCCAAGGCCTACTTTCATTAACACTTCAGCCAACCTGTTTTTCATTTTGGCCTTATCCTTCCAACCAGTAGCCTGCATGATAAAATAGATGTTTTCAGCTACGGACCGATCCTGAAACAATTGAAAGTCCTGAAATACAATACCTAGTTTTCGGCGTAGAAAGGGGATCTTTGACCTTTTGAGGTTCTTGGTCTGATAGCCTGCCACAGTGATTTCACCAATGTGTAGATCCAGGTCACAATAAAGAGCCTTAAGCAGGGAAGTCTTGCCGGAACCGGTACTGCCTACCAGGTATACAAACTCACCCTTTGAGATTTCAAATTCCACATCTTTTAGCACCGTATTGTGGTCCTGAAAAATAGTAGCACCTTTAACCGACACTACCGGTTCTTGTGAGAAGGTCATATAAATTTTAGTTTTTGCAGCTTGCCAAATGGCAATACATCAATAACTTTCTTTAGTTCTTCTTCTTTGCCTTGCAGACCGTATTTTTCCAGGTTTTTCAGCGGCCTGTCAGCCCGAAAATAGGCCACCAGTACAAAGGAATCATCACGTAGCTGTATATAATCTGGTATTTTGACTTTCCCTTTTACCTTAATTATATACATTTTTGGTCAGGCCACGGTTTGAGCACTGGCTTCCTGGGCCTTCTTGTGATCGGAAAGGAACTGAGCCAGCCCTTTGTCAGTTAAAGGGTGATTTAGCAACGCCAAAATTACCTTTGTAGGACAGGTTACTACATCAGCACCGACTTCAGCACATTGAATCAGGTGCATGGTGTGTCGAATACTGGCGGCCAAAACCTCCGTCTCAAAACTGAAATTCTGGTAAATATGAACTATTTGTTGGATGAGTGCCACCCCGTCAGTCGAGATATCATCCAGGCGTCCCATAAACGGAGAAACATAACTAGCTCCGGCTTTGGCAGCCAACAATGCCTGTCCGGCACTAAACACCAGAGTACAGTTTACCCGGATGCCCTGACTGCTTAAATATTTAATAGCTTTTACTCCGTCTTTGATCATTGGTATCTTAACCACGATCTTATCATCGATTTTTGCCAATGACAGACCTTCCCGCACCATTTCATCAAAATTAGTGGAGATTACCTCCGCGCTGACATTATCATCGACAGTGTCGCAAATTGCCTTGTAGTGTGCCCGTACCTTGTCTTCACCGGTAATTCCTTCTTTGGCCATTAGTGAAGGGTTGGTAGTGACGCCGTCCAAAACGCCTAGGTCCTGGGCTTCTTGAATTTCTTTCAGATTCGCGGTATCTACAAAAAATTTCATTTCTTCTATTTGTTATGTTCAACAATTGGTAAATATACTAGTTATTGCAGCACAGATTCCAGTATTAAAATAAAAAAGGCAAATCAGATATCGCACCGCTACAACTATCTACCCTTGCTTCCTTCCGGACCTGGGGGATTCGACAGGAGCTGGTCGTATCGATTTGCCGTTACAAATTTATAAAAATCTAAACTCTAAGACCTAAGATCTTAGATCTTTTAAATAGAGATTAAATTCCAGTGCACTGCCGGTTTCGAAATCATCTGCCTCCAGGTCCTGATAAATCTCCTGATCGTATTCCCTATCTGTTTTAACGGTAGTTCCATTTTCATCCACGATTAACTCAACTCCGGTAAGCTTCACAGGGTCAAGTTGGATGAGTATCAGCAAACCGTCGAATGATTTTTTAAAGTATTGATGGATGGTTTGGCTCATTGGCTCGATCTGGTTTGGTAACTTCGGACAAAGCTACCAGGCTTATCTCTGATAACAACTTTTTCTCCAGCAAATCCGCCCACGATTCCAGGTACAGTATTACGTCCTCCCGATTGTTATACCTCAGTTTTCTGACCCCCAGGAACTTTAGAATTTCCGGGTCAGACAGTTTTTCCAGATGACCCAGATCTTCTAATTGTAAACCAAAATCAAGCATTGAACTGATCAGTAAATCCATTGGCAGACCACTGGTAGGGCAGTAATTACGGCTTTGGTCGGTCCAGCTGCCCTCACTATGCATGGCAAAACTATGGATATCAGCTTTTGAAACACGGGTTATTTCCTGCGCCAGATGACCACAATTGCAACTCCCCATATGGCCCCACTGATAGGGAGCATTAAAGATCAATTTACCAGACGTATTGCGAATTGCCCTGATTAGTTTGAGGCTTGGATGGGCCATTTCTAATTGCTTGCTATAATAACTAATATACTAAATTCAGACCATTTTAGGATAGTGGTTATTTACACATCTTTGTCATTGTGCAAAAATTTCCGATTTTTGTGCAGACAACAATAACTCAAATAATGGGAAAAGGAGATAGAAAAACCAGAAGAGGAAAAATAATCAAAGGATCATTTGGGGTAAGCCGTAGAAGGCGTCCGGTTAAATCGAGCAAATCGGTTAATGGGGCAGCTAAAGTCAGGTCTAAACAGGAGGATGTTTCCAAATCAACCAGAAAGCCGATCAGAAAGCCGGAAGCGGTAGAAGAAAAAGTGGTGGAGGTGACGAAAGCCACCTCAGCGGCAGCAAAGCCGGAAAAATCAAAATCTCCGGAAAAGGACACTGAACCTAAACCTGATCAATCAGTGAAACAGTCGGAGGAAGTAGTAGCGGAGGAGTCAAAACCGGCCGCCAAAACTGCCCCCAAAAAGACAGCCGCTAAACCAGCTAAGGCCGCTGACAAACAAGCAGCTACCAAAACTGACGCCGGCAAAGCCAAAAGTGCCAAACCAGCCGGAAAATCAAAACCTGCAACAAAATCGACTGCTAAAAGCAAGCCTGTGGATAAAAAAAGTAAAGAATAATTTTCATTATTGACATTTGACATTCTATATTTATGGATTCATAATGAAAACGATAGCTCAAATATCAATATGGTGGCGATTCAGAGATACTTATAATCACTGAGCAGCTATTATTTTGTTAAAATAATTCAACTAACCCGCTGTTTGGCGGGTTTTTTTATTTATTAAAAGTTTAATCCATTGGAAGTGTATCATCTAAAAACCGAATACCGCAAGCGTTTGGCCGACACCCAGACTCCAGTGAGTATTTTCCTCAAGCTCCGGGATAAGTTTGCCAATTGCATTCTGCTGGAGAGCTCGGATTATCATGGAAGTGAAAATAGTGTTTCCTACATCTGTTGCCACCCCATTGCCGGTATTGAAGTGTCAAATGGTCAAATTAATTTAAATTTTCCCGACGGCACCAGCGCTACCAAGCCAGCGAGCAAGGAAACAGTTATCCCGGCTTTATCTGAATTCGCCGGCTCATTTCAAACTGAACCCATTGATCTTAAGTTTACCAGCAACGGTTTGTTTGGTTATATGGGCTATAATGCCGTACAGTACTTCGAAGAGGTCGAGCTAAAAAATCCATCTGAATTTGAAGTTCCGGAAATAATATATCGGGTGTATCGGTACGTAATCGCAATCGATCATTTCAAAAATGAAATGCACCTGTTTGAACATCGCTGGGACCTGGATCAGCCGGGTAAACTGGGTGAGTTAATAGCACTGATAGACAATAAGAATTTTTCCGATTATCATTTCAGACCTGCAGGCAAAGAAATATCGAACTACCATGACGATGAATTCCTTGAAATAATTTCCAGGGGAATTCAACATTGCCTGCGAGGAGATGTCTTTCAAATTGTGCTTTCCAGAAGGTTCCAAACCGATTATGCAGGGGATGATTTTAACGTCTATCGGGCGCTTCGTTCTATAAACCCTTCTCCATACCTTTTTTATTTTGATTATGGAAATTTCAGGGTATTTGGTTCTTCACCGGAGGCACAGATAGTGATCAAGGACGGCAAGGCAGTGATCCATCCCATTGCGGGCACATTTGCCAGGACAGGTAATGATCAGGCGGATACGGAATTAGCCCAAAAACTGTTTAACGACACCAAAGAAAACTCAGAACATGTAATGTTAGTTGACCTGGCCCGTAATGACCTAAGCAGGAATAGTGAAAAGGTTCAGGTGGACACTTTTAAGGAAATTCAGTACTTCTCTCATGTAATACATCTGGTATCAAAAGTAAGCGGTGAGTTGAACGGAGAAGTCTCTCCGGTGGTGGTAGTGGCTGATACATTTCCCGCGGGCACCTTATCGGGGGCTCCCAAGCATATGGCCATGACCTTGATAGATAGATATGAAAATTCCGACCGTGGTTACTATGGAGGGGCCATTGGATTTATGGGATTTGACGGTGAGTTTAACCACGCAATTATGATACGTTCCTTCCTCAGTCAACATGGGACACTGTATTATCAGGCCGGAGCAGGGGTGGTGGCCAAATCAATAGCAGAGAGTGAATTACAGGAAGTCAACAACAAACTAGCCGCACTTAGGCAGGCCTTGAAACTGGCGTCCGAAATATAAGAAGATGAAAATTTTAGTTTTAGATAACTACGATTCCTTTACCTACAATTTGGTGCACATGCTTCGTGAGTTGGGGTACGGACCACAATTGGAAGTTTTCAGGAACGATAAGATCAGCCTGGAGCAAGTGGATGCTTATCAAAAAATACTGCTTTCTCCCGGGCCCGGGATTCCCAATGAAGCTGGGATAATGCAGGATTTGATACGACAATACGGGCCTACCAAAAGCATTCTGGGAATTTGCCTGGGACATCAGGGTATCGCGGAAGTTTACGGAGCCAGTTTGTACAATATGAAACAGGTACTTCATGGCATTTCTTCTGAAGTCATGTTATCAGATGAAAATGAACTGCTTTTCAGGGGTTTACCGAAAGAAACTTCAGTGGGACGCTACCATAGCTGGGCAGTGGTCCCCGAATCGGTCAATGGAGATTTGAAAGTAACTGCACGCGATATGCACCAGGAAGTAATGGGTCTGCGACACCGGAAGTACGATGTAGCCGGGCTCCAATTTCATCCGGAATCTGTGTTAACTGTCAACGGCAAACAAATGATCCTCAATTGGATGAACAACTAATAGTATGAAGGAAATTTTAAATCATTTAACAGCCTATAAGTCCCTGGATCGGGAACTGGCCAAAGAAGTATTAATTAATCTGGCAAATGGAGCTTATAATAATAGTCAAATCGCTGCATTTCTTACCGTTTTTACTATGCGATCGGTAACCGTAGAAGAGCTGTCCGGATTTAAGGATGCTATGTTGGAACTTTGTATCCGGTTGCCACTGGATGACTATGATGTTATTGATCTTTGTGGCACTGGCGGTGACAGTAAGGATTCTTTTAATATTTCTACCCTGTCCTCATTTGTAGTGGCAGGCGCTGGACAGAATGTGGCAAAACATGGAAATTACGGAGTCTCTTCGGTGTGTGGTTCTTCTAATTTGATGACCTATTTTGGATACGAGTTTACCAATGAAAGAGACCGGTTACTAAGAGATCTGGACAGTGCCGGTATTTGTTTCTTGCATGCTCCATTATTCCACCCGGCTATGAAAAATGTAGCTCCGATCAGGAAAGAATTAGGGGTTAAAACATTTTTTAACATGCTTGGCCCGATGGTGAATCCCAGCCAGCCCAAGAACCAGTTAGTAGGGGTGTTTAGCCTGGAACTCGCCCGGATTTACGGTTATATCTATCAACAAACGGATAAACAGTACAGTGTAGTGCACTCGATGGATGGATATGATGAGGTGAGTTTAACAGGTCCTTTTAAATGGATAAGTAATAATCAGGAATCTCTGGTGCATCCGGCGGATATTGGTATGTCTCTGCTACAACCAGAACAATTAGCCGGAGGTGCGACTATTAAGGAATCGGCGGATATATTCTGGAATGTGCTCAACGCAAAGGGGACTGAGGCACAAAATCAGGTAGTGGTAGCCAATTCGGCGCTGGCCTTACAGTGTGCAGGTCCGGAGTTGAGCTTCTCAACAGCATTGGATAAGGCCAGGGAATCGCTGATGCAGGGGAAAGCATTGCTTAGTTTTAAGAAGTTGATAGGCGAAAAAATAACTAATATTTGAATATGGATATTCTTGAGAAAATCCTTAAGCATAAGCAGCAGGAAGTCCGGGAAAAAAAGAGTTTGTTTCCAGTAGAACTACTGAAGAAGAGTATCTACTTTGAGACACCTTGTGTAAGCATGAAGAAATATCTGCTGCGTGAGGACCGGTGGGGAATCATTGCCGAGTTTAAAAGAAAATCACCCAGCAAAGGTATTATCAATGATCATTCCTCCGTAGAAAAAGTTTCCATTGGCTACATGCAGGCAGGGGCATCGGGGCTTTCTGTTTTGACCGATCAACATTTTTTCGGAGGGAAAAACCAGGACCTGACCACCGCACGAAAGTTTAATTTCTGTCCCATACTGAGGAAAGATTTCATTGTTGATGAGTATCAGATCCTGGAAGCAAAATCCATTGGTGCAGATACCATCTTACTAATCGCTGCGGGACTTGATCCTTCGGAAACCAAAAAATATGCAGAGTTCGCTCATTCTTTGGGTCTCGAGGTACTCCTGGAAGTGCATAATAAAAAGGAGTTGGATCACCATCTGAACCCGCACCTGGACATGGTTGGAGTGAATAACCGGGATCTGAAAAACTTCCATGTTAGTGTTGAGACCAGCAAACAATTGGTTTCCAGTATCCCTGACGAGTTTGTTAAAGTGTCTGAGAGTGGAATCTCGGACCCGGAAACCATAGTGGAACTGCGTGACTGTGGATTCAACGGATTTCTGATTGGCCAGAATTTCATGATGCATAATCGCCCGGAAAACCACTGCAGGGAGTTTATTAAGCGGCTAAGAAATATCTATTCCCAGCAACAAAGTGCGTTATGAGTTTCAAATGGAAGGTTTGTGGAATGAAAAATCGACAGAACATAATCGATGTTTTACAATTCCAGCCGGATTACATGGGGTTTATTTTTTATGAGAAGTCACCGCGCTATGTAGGGCGGCAATGGGATGGGCCGCCGGAGGACTTTCCGGATTCCACCCGAAAGGTCGGTGTATTTGTCAACCAGGACCTTGAGGAAGTAGTCAGGCTTGTCAACCAGTATCAGCTGGATTACCTTCAGCTACACGGGAACGAATCTCCCGGGTATTGCAAAGAGTTAAATGCGGAAGGTTTTTCAATTCTCAAAGCTGTGAGTTTAAAAGAATCACGTGATCTTCAAAAACTTGATGCATATACCCCCTGGGTCAATTACTTTCTGTTCGATACTCCCAGTAAACAATTTGGCGGTACCGGAAGGACCTTCGACTGGTCCTTACTGTCTCAGTATCGCCATGCGGTGCCGTTTTTTCTAAGCGGCGGGTTGTCGCTTGAGAACCTTGATGCAGTCGCCGGTTTGGATGGATTGAATCTGTGGGCGCTTGATGTCAACAGCAGGTTTGAAATTGAACCTGGAGTCAAAAACATATCAAAACTAAGAGAGTTTAAGAATCAATTGCAGAAGCTATGAGTTTTCCTGTAGATAACCGGGGTTATTACGGCTCCTTCGGAGGCGCCTTTATTCCGGAAATGCTTTACCCAAATATCGAGGAACTTAGAACCCGGTATCTAGAAATAATAGAGGGAGAAGTGTTTCAAAAGAAATTTAGAAAATTGTTAAAGGACTATGTCGGCCGGCCATCACCTTTATTTCTTGCAGAAAGGTTGTCCGCCCTGTATAGGTGTAAGATCTATTTAAAACGGGAAGACCTGAACCACACCGGGGCTCACAAGGTGAATAACACCATAGGTCAGATACTGGTGGCTCGTGAATTGGGAAAAGAGAAGATTATTGCCGAAACAGGGGCTGGCCAGCATGGTGTGGCAACAGCTACAGTATGCGCATTGATGGGTATGAAGTGCATTGTTTATATGGGTGAAGTAGACATGGCAAGGCAGCGCCCTAATGTAGAACGAATGAAGTTGCTTGGCGCAGAAGTGCGACCTGCCTGTAG
Organism: Cyclobacteriaceae bacterium; assembly: GCA_021604845.1. Classification (GTDB taxonomy): domain Bacteria; phylum Bacteroidota; class Bacteroidia; order Cytophagales; family Cyclobacteriaceae; genus SZUA-3. Next base: position 5,862 of record BQJT01000023.1, on the reverse strand, counting down.
TGGCAGTCGAACCTTAAAAGACGCCACCAACGAGGCACTGAGGCATTGGATCAATCATCCGGTCGACACCCACTATATTATTGGATCCGTGGTAGGACCCCATCCTTATCCGGATATGGTCACCCGTTTCCAGTCAGTAATCAGCGAAGAAATCGTGGCACAATTGGAAGAACAGGAGGGACGTCGGCTTCCGGATTATGTGATTGCCTGTGTTGGAGGCGGCAGTAATGCAGCTGGTGCTTTTTATCATTTCAATGAACATAAGGAGGTGCGGTTGGTTGCAGTAGAGGCATCAGGTCAGGGTCTTTCCAGCGGCCATTCAGCCGCGACCACCGCTCTTGGTAGACCAGGTGTACTTCATGGCAGCATGACCATTTTAATGCAAACCAAAGATGGGCAGGTGGTTGAACCGTATTCTATATCGGCAGGCCTGGATTATCCTGGTATCGGACCACTGCATGCGCATTTATTTGATTCGGGTAGAGCAGTTTTTCTCAGCGCTACAGATCAACAGGCCCTGGATGCAGGAATCCGATTGAGCAAATTAGAGGGAATCATACCGGCACTTGAATCCGCGCACGCCCTGGCAGCTTTGGAACAGTTAGATTTTAACCGAAAAGATGTAGTGGTGGTCAACCTCTCCGGCAGGGGAGATAAGGATCTTGAAACCTACATCGAGAAAGGAGATTATTAAATGGAAAAAATAACCAGTACGGACAGACTAGGTCAACTGATGCAGCGCCGGAGTGGTAATGTACTCTCAATATATTATACTGCTGGATATCCATCGCTGCAGGATACCATAAGTATTGCACAAACCCTGGAAAAATCAGGTGCGGACCTGATTGAGATAGGCATGCCCTATTCGGACCCGGTAGCGGACGGGCCTACCATCCAGACCAGCAACCAGCAGGCACTTGAAAATGGTATGACGGTAGAAATATTATTGGAACAGTTGGAGTCATTACATGGTCATTTGCAAATACCGGTAATTCTAATGGGCTATGTTAACCCGATACTTCAATATGGTGTAGAGGCATTTTGTGCTGCATGCCGGCAAAGGGGGGTTGATGGGTTGATTATTCCGGACTTACCGGTTCAGGAGTACCTGGATCGGTACCAGTCAATATTCACCAGATATGATTTGCATAACATCTATTTAATTACCCCGCAAACCAGCGATGAACGCATTCGGTGGATCGATCGACATAGTACCAGTTTTATTTATGCGGTATCCGATGCCAGTATTACCGGAGCTAAATCCGGTATCAGCGACCAGCAGATAAAATATTTTAAGCGGTTACAATCTCTGAAGTTGGAACATCCCTACCTGATCGGTTTTGGGATTTCTGATCAGCAAACCTTTGCCACCGCTTGTCAATATGCTAAAGGTGCTATTATTGGCAGCGCATTTATCAGAGTGCTTAGCCAGGCAAAAGAACTAAGCACCGACATAGGTAATTTTGTTCATTCTGTTAAAGGAGTACAACCATGATAATACAGTTAAAACCCCAGGTTACCCCGCAACAAGTGGACCGATTGAGGGATATCCTGGACCAAAAGAAATTTACCACTAAAGATGTAAATACCCAGAAAGGATCTTACCTGATTGCTATTGGAAAAGGAGATTTCGACATAAGATCTATTGGCTTCATGGAGGGTGTTGCGGATATTCATGTAGTTTCGGATAACTATAAACTGGTTTCTGCCAAGTGGAAGGTAGATCCAAGTGAGGTAGATCTTGGGGATGGCGTCAATATAAAACAGGGCGGACTGGCTTTGATGGCAGGACCTTGCTCAATTGAAGGCGAAGAGCAGATTAATAATACTGTTGAACACCTGAAAGAAGCTGGTATCAGAATAATGAGAGGAGGTGTATACAAACCAAGAAGTTCACCTTATTCATTCCGGGGTATGGGAATCGAAGGGTTAAAGCTGTGGCATGAAATAGCCCAGCGCAACGGAATCAAGATCATCAGTGAGGTGATGCAGGTTTCACAGATAGAAGAAATGCATGATTATGTAGATATCTTTCAGGTTGGTGCCAGAAATACACAGAATTATAACCTGCTGGATGAGCTGGGTAAAGTTGATAAACCGGTGCTGATCAAAAGGGGAATTTCCGGCACTATAGATGAACTGTTGTATTCGGCAGAATACGTGTTTTCAGGGGGAAATGAAAATCTACTCTTATGTGAACGAGGCATTCGTACCTATGAGAAAGCCAGTAGAAATACTTTTGACATCAATGCAATTCCGATTCTAAAGGCTAAAAGTCATCTGCCGGTAATTTCAGACCCATCCCACGGTATAGGTATCAGGGATCATGTACCGGCTATTGCTATGGCCAGCGTGCTGGCCGGTGCTGATGGGGTAATTTATGAGACTCACCAGGATCCCAGAAAAGCATTTTCAGATGGACAACAAACCCTGAATTTCCGCCAATCCTCTCAATTGGCCAACAATTTGAGACGGGTGATGAAAATGAGAAAGGAAATGCTGTAAAAACCTGAACGATAACATAACTTTGTTATGTAAACAGTTTTAATCCATGTTAAACTCCCAGGCGCCACGGACGGTGATGATGGTCCGTCCGGATTGTTTCGGGTACAATCCTGAAACGGCAGCTTCCAACGCTTTTCAACAGGCAGCGGATAAAGACAATATTGAAAATATTAGAGAACAGGCACTGGCCGAGTTTAATGGCTTGGTTTCAACCCTGAAAGCATCCGGAACTGAAGTGATCGTGTTTGGTTCTGACGATGGCAGGGAAACCCCCGATGCAGTGTTCCCAAACAACTGGGTGAGTTTTCACCCGGATGGAAAAGTAATTCTATACCCTATGCTGGCGCCTAGCCGCAGACAGGAACGCAGACTTGAATTTATTACTGCACTGGAAAAGCAACATTCGTTCGAGGTGGGAGAGATTATTGATTTGTCAGACTTTGAACGGCAGGGTTTATTCCTGGAAGGCACCGGCAGCCTGGTTATGGATTACCTGCATGGTGTTATTTATTGCAACCATTCGCCGCGTACTGATAAAATACTAGTAAATAAAGTAGCTGAGATATTGGGTTTTACCACTTGTCAATTCACCGCTACAGATTCTGCCGGACAGGACATATACCATACCAACGTGCTGATGTGTGTGGGGGAATCATTTGCGGTAGTGTGCCTGGAGGCAATTACTAATCTGACAGAACGAAGCGAGGTTGAATTATCGCTTCAAAAGACGGGGCATGAAGTAATTGAAATTACCCAGCATCAATTGAATCAATTTGCTGGTAACATGATGGAAATGAAAAATAACCACAACCAATCCATTCTGGTAATGTCGGAAGGTGCCTACAACAGTTTAACGGATAAACAGTTGTCTGGGCTTGCTAAATACAGCGAGTTAGTGTATTCACCGGTGGATACCATCGAGAAATATGGTGGAGGGAGTGTACGATGTATGCTTGCAGGAGTGTTTTTGCCCAGGAAGCAATAATATTAGTTTTTAGTTTTTAGTTTTTAATTTTTAGTTTTTGGTGTCCCGGAAGTCACCATACAACCTGCAAAATCATTCATAGTAAACTGCCACTTCCTCCAACGGTTTTCTTTTCAGGTCCGGGACATATGCCGCTGCTTCAGGGTAGCCCACGGGAATTACCAGAAAGGGTCTTTCGTTTTCAGGCCGATCCAGGACCTGGCTAAGAAAATTCATTGGACTGGGCGTGTGGGTCAATGCGACCAAACCAGCCTGATGAATGGCGGTCAACAGGAAGCCACAGGCGATTCCAACCGATTCATTTACGTAATAATGGTTGCTCTTCTTATCCCCTGTGAAATCGTATACTTTCTTAAACACCACTATAATCCAGGGTGCTTGTTCCAAAAATGGTTTGTGCCAATCTGTGCCAATAGACTTTAAGTCATTTAACCATTCCTTGCTCATGCGTCCATGATAACTTTTATATTCTTCCTCTTCTGCTGCTTGCCGAATGCGGGATTTCAATTCAGGATTCGATACTGCACAAAAGGTCCAGGGTTGTTTGTGCGCACCTGAAGGTGCAGTTGATGCGGTTAGTAGTAGGTGGTCGATAACAGCTTTTGCTACTGGCCTGTTACTTATATCTCTTACAGTACGTCTTTGATCCATCCAGTTCAGGTAGTCGCTGGATTTTTTAAGCATTTCCTTCTGGGTATAGCTGATTCGGCTATAAGGTAAATGCGGAAAACCGTTGATTAGTTTAATAGTGCCCATAATCAAGAATATCGGGATTTTATATTTGAGTATAAAAGTTTGCCATTTCTTCCAAGGAGCGAAATCAGTCCTAGGATTCTGAGATTTATCTGCCAGGTGTACAAATATTGTTAAAAATTTAAATCTTTGAATTAACAACCAGTAGTTCACGGACAAATGAGTAAAAAGTTTATTGGTAAACTAAAAGCCCGTCTGCAAGCACCGCTACCTGGCGTAACAGCTCAGAATAAGATGAGAGCCAGCCGCGCAGGCGGACAAGCCATCTCCTTTTCGCATAAAGGCGCCCCCAGGCAGGGTGGAGTGGCCATTGTACTCTATCAGGAACAGGATAAATGGTACTTCCCGTTAATAAAAAGAACAGAGTATCCCGGTATTCATAGTGGACAGATTAGCTTGCCAGGAGGAAAAAAAGAGAAGGAAGATTATGACCTGATAGGAACGGCGATTCGGGAAGCCAATGAAGAATTGGGACTTGATCTGGTGCCGCACCATATTATTGGATCGCTTACGGAGCTTTATATAATTGCCAGCCACTTTAATATTCTGCCTGTGGTGGCAGTGCTAAATAGCCCACCGGATTTTAAACCGGATCCACGGGAAGTACATCAGGTGGTTCCGCTAATGGTTGACCAGTTGTTAAATCCCGATACAAAGCAAATAAAAGACATTGAAGTAAGAGGGATTGACATACGTGCTCCTTATTTTAAGGTCGACGGTCAGGTAGTTTGGGGCGCTACCGCCATGATACTAAACGAATTTCTTACTGTATTAAGCGAAATTGACTATCACTAGCTACACCCACACTCACACCCACACTCACACTCACACTCAATTTCCTGTAACTAATCATTTGTTCTTCTCTATATTTGAGGCAGTCATTCAAAAGTAACATGAAGGAAAGCAGTGCACTTATTACCAATGATGCAGTAATATTCGGATTATTAATGATTATGCTGGCTGCTATTTTTGTCACCGCTCACAGTGGAAGGCCATTTTGGAAAAAGTTCTATACTTACATACCGCTGGTGCTTATGTGTTATTTCTTGCCTTCAGTGCTCAATTCATTGGGTATTGTAGACCCGTCCCAGTCCAGGTTGTATTTTATGGCTTCCAGATATTTACTGCCTGCCTGTCTAATTTTATTGACCCTGAGCACAGACTTAAAAGGGATTATAAATTTGGGTCCAAAAGCTATCATTATGTTTTTGGCGGGAACCACCGGAATTGTGATTGGTGGGCCGTTGGCCATCCTTATCGTTTCCTCTTTTGCACCTGAGGTGGTAGGAGGATCCGGGCCTGACGCAGTATGGCGGGGGCTGACTACCATTGCCGGAAGTTGGATCGGTGGTGGGGCGAACCAAGCCGCCATGAAGGAAATATTTCAGGCCAGCGATGAGATTTTTTCTGCGATGATAACTGTGGATGTGTTGGTGGGAAATTTTTGGATGGCATTTTTATTAGTTGGTGCGGGCAGATCCAAGGCTGTGGATAAAATGTTTAATGCCGATTCCAGCGCCATTGAATCGTTAAAGAAAAAAATAGAGGATTATCGTGCCAGTATTGCTAAAATTCCCAGTCTGACGGATACCATGGCAATCCTGGGAATTGCTTTTGGT
>BQJT01000022.1 GCA_021604845.1 Cyclobacteriaceae bacterium | reverse complement strand
ATCCCAAATAACAAATTCCAAATAAGCCCCAGAAACCAAAATTACAGTTGAACTTTTATATTAGAAAGCCTTGAAGCCCGGGGCTATTGCGCTTGTAATTAGTTGTCGCTGGCCTTTTGTTATTTGAGATTGAATAGGTGTATTAACTATATTCAAATACTCCGTAATTGGATTTAATAGTCAACCTTGTTTGATTTGAGGTTTCCACCTGCCCTATCACCTGGGCATCGACACCAAATCCTTGCGAAATCGCGATAACTTCAGCGGCAAGATCCTCCGGCAGATACAATTCCATTCTATGCCCCATATTAAACACCTGGTACATTTCCTTCCAGTTGGTCCCGCTCTCTTGTTGGATTAGGTTAAACAATGGAGGGGTTGGGAAAAGCCGGTCTTTTATAACGTGAAGATTTTCAATGAAGTGTAATACTTTGGTTTGTGCACCTCCGGAGCAATGAATAATACCATGAATTTTATGGCGTAACTTATCCAGGATCGCCTTCATGATGGGAGCGTAAGTTCTGGTGGGAGAAAGGACCAATTGCCCTGCATCAATATCCAGATTGTTTATTTTGTCCAATAGGGTTTTGGTTCCCGAATACACCAGGTGTTTCGGAATGGACTGATCGTAACTTTCAGGGTATTTCAGGGACAGATACTTGTCAAAAACATCATGCCTGGCAGAAGTAAGCCCATTGCTGCCTATACCGCCGTTGTACTGGATTTCATAGTTTGCCTGCCCATAAGAAGCCAAACCTACTATTACGTCACCCGGCTTGATGTTGTGGTTACTAATTACCTCCGATCTTTTCATCCTGCAGGTTACGGTACTATCTACAATTACTGTACGCACCAGATCACCCACATCAGCAGTTTCTCCTCCGGTACTGTATATGGATATTCCATTATCCCGAAGCATTTGCAGTACCTTTTCTGTTCCTTCAATGATTGCTTTAATTACTTCACCTGGAATCAGGTTTTTGTTTCTACCGATGGTAGAGGAGAGCAGAATCCGGTCCGTGGCACCCACACAGAGCAGGTCATCAACGTTCATTATTACAGCATCTTGTGCAATACCTTCCCAAACTGAAAGATCACCGGTTTCCTTCCAGTACATATAGGCCAGAGAGGATTTAGTCCCTGCGCCATCGGCGTGCATGATGTTGCAAAAATCAGGATCTCCTCCCAGGTAATCCGGGATTATTTTGCAAAATGCCCTGGGAAACAGACCTTTGTCAACATTTTCAATGGCATCATGAACTTCCTTTTTGGTGGCAGAGACGCCGCGCTGTTGATATCTTTGATCCATGGAGCAAAAATAAGAAAACGGCTGGGAATACTGTTACTTAAACCAATAACTGAAGAGTATTCGTAATTCGTAATTCGTAATTCGTAATTCGTAATTCGTAATTCAGCTACTCCTCTCCCTCCGGTTGCGAACGGAGTTCTTCCAGCTCTTCCATCTTTCCCGTGTCCTTATTGTATTCAAAGACTTTGATCTCTGTTCGCCGGTTTTTCTGTCGCCCTTCGGGATTGTCTGAACCATCTGGGTTGTCGTTGGCTGCAATAGGCTGGGTTTCGCCATAACCTCTGGCACGGATTCGATTCTTGTCTATGCCTTGTGAAATAATATAGCTTACCGCAGATTCGGCACGGCGCTGAGAAAGGTCACGATTATATTCGTCACCGCCTCTGCTATCGGTATGTGAACCTAACTCGATTTTAATTTCCGGGTTATCCTTAAGGAAACGTACCAGTTTATCCAATTCAACTGCCGCATCAGATCGAATATTGGCTGAATCGTACCCATAATAAATATTTTCAACTACAATAGCTTTCTCAAGAATGATTCGGTCCATTACTAATTCAGTCTGGAAATTTTTAGTGGTAATTTCTTCCACCAATTGCTCAGGCGGGATCGATTCGCCTACTGTAGAAAAGGTGGTTCTGGTGGTAAAATAATCTGGTTTTTCTCCTATGATAAGGTAATCGGTTTCCCCATCGACCTGAAACTCAAAACCACCGTTTTGATCAGAACTGGTTTCAGCCAGTACATTATCTTCTGAATCCATTAGTTTCACGGTAACCTGATCCAACACCACATTGGCCTGGGTAATACTGTCCGGGGTTAGTGTTCGTCCTGCCAGTACATAGTTTATTATCTTACGAGTAGGGCTGTGGTCTATAAAACCGTAGATATCGTCATCGCCCTGGCCGCCATCTCTGTTTGAGGTGAAATAGCCCTTGGTTCTGGTGGTATAGATTAGACCAAAGTCGTCTTCACTGCTGTTGATGGGTGAACCTAAATTTTCCACGGTGGTTTTGCCATCTTTTCTCACCGCCACCAGCAAGTCCAGACCTCCAAACCCGGGATGGCCATTAGAGGCAAAGAACAGCCTTCCATCATCATCAACATAAGGGAACATGTCGTTACCCGGGGTATTAATGGTGTTTCCAAGGTTTCTTGCATTGCTGAATCTTCCGTTACCATCCAACGTAGCTGCGTAAAGATCAACTCCACCCAACCCCCCGGGCCGGTTAGAGGCAAAGTAAAGCGTGCGCCCATCACGGTTAAAAGCGGGAGCAGAATCCCAGGAATTTGGGTCGTTTAAAGCCAGTAATTCGGGTTCACCCCATTCTCCATTTCGATACCGGCTTATATATAGGTTTACTTCCTTTGTTCCTTTCTTACTGCCGTCATTCCCTCGGGCAAAGACCACGGTGTTACCGTCCCGGGTAAATGCGATGGTACCTTCATTAATTCCCGGAAGATTTATCAAATCTCCCAGTAGTTCTACTGACGTCTCATCGATTTGATCGCCATTCAGTTTTGCTTTGTAGATATCGGTAAACGGTGTGCCGGTGGTTTTATAGAGTTTGGTATCATGTCGGTTTGAAGTAAAGTAAATCTCATCGTTAAGAACCATGGGAGAGTATTCCGCCGCCGCCGTATTGATTGGACCCATTGAGAAAATTTCATAGTAACTTTCCGGGGGCATCGCCTGGATTTTATTCAGGTTATCTATTTCACTACGGGCCAGATTGGCTAACAATACATTCTCAGTATCACCAGCCAAAGAGCTTAAAGTTTCCCTGGCATCATCGTACTGCTCCCGGGCTTTCAGTGCAAAAGCATAATAGAAGCGCCCGGAATCACTGGCATAGCCGTTTTCAAAGGCTGTCTCGTAAAAACCGGTTGCCTGCTTGATTCGGTTGGACAATCTGAAACTCTCCGCGATCTTGAAATTGATAGCAGGATCGTTGGGATTGTCCTCTAACATCTTTTCGTAGCCAGCAATGGCCACATCGTATTCTCCTAATTCGAAACTTCCGTCAGCTCCTTTAGGTCCGGATATTTTTTGACTACAGGACCATGCTATCAAACAGAGAATTCCCGCTATCCATAGACTTTGTATTTTCATACCGTACGTATTATGATCCTTAAAACCTGCATTTGTTTGAAAAAAGCAACTGTAATTTATTAAATATTGAGCATTTCAGCTCATTATTACTACTTCTCCTGGGTTTGAGGAAAATATCGAGCCAACCAGGATTCTCTCAACGATAAGAGCCAGTTGTTCAGCTCACTCTTTTTATTGACCAATGTATTGTAAACCAGTGTCTCCTCAGATACTGCTCCATTTCGAATTTGGTTTTTTAAATCCACCAAAGGTACCAGTTTAACTTTCCCTTCAATTTGCAGGGGAATGTTGGTTCTGTCGAAGAAGTCCAAACTCAGATTATTGGTCAGATTCCGCATAAAGTCTACAGACGCATCGATTGAACAACCAGATGGTAATTGAGTATCATCAACCGCTATAATAACGAAATAATTTGCGCGTACTTGTATGGAAGCGATCAATGGTTGACCATGGGTAACCCACTGGTCAATAAATTGTTTTCCGGTTTCTAGTACAACGTCCTGTTCCGAATCTGACAATGCTCTTTCAGCCTGATAAACCCAAACCCGCGCTTCTTCCGGTAACTTTTCAAATGTTATATACATATTTTCTGGTTGCTTTAAATTTAACCTTTACCCTGGGCTATAAGTTCGGTTATATCCATTACTTTAACCTCATCCTCTTTTTCTGCCTCTTTTACACCATCACTAAGCATTGTCATACAGAAAGGACATGCTGAGGCAATGATCGAAGCACCGGTGGATATAGCCTCTTCGGTACGTTCAGTATTAATACTCTTATTGCCAGGTTCTGATTCCTTAAACATTTGCCCCCCTCCGGCACCGCAGCAGAGTCCGGTGGTTCGGCATCGCTTCATTTCCACCAACTCTGCATCAAGGGATTCCAGCAGTTTTCTGGGAGCTTGGTAAATACCATTTGCCCGACCCAAATAACAGGAGTCATGAAAGGTAATTTTCTTTCCATTAAAACTACCGCCCTCTTTTATAATCAGACGGCCATTGTCGATCAACCGTTGCAAAAATGTGCTGTGATGTACCACCTCATAGTTCCCGCCAAGCTCGGGATATTCATTTTTCAGAGTATTAAAGCAATGGGGACAGGCTGTGACAATGGATTTAACCTGATAAGTATTCAGCAACTGGATGTTTGAAAGCGCCTGCATTTGAAACAGAAACTCATTCCCAGCTCTTCTTGCGGGATCTCCGGTACAGCTTTCTTCTTCTCCCAATACCGCGAAAGAGATTCCTATCTCGGACAGTATTTTAACAAATGCCCTGGTTACTCTCTGATACCGCTGGTCATACGAGCCTGCGCAGCCAACCCAGAATAATATTTCCGGAGTCTGGCCTTTTGCGGCCAACGCTGCCATAGTAGGTACCTCTTTTGGCTTTTGGGTTAAATCCATAATTATTCTTTATTCCATTTGAACCGATCGGATGCTGCAAATTTCCAGGGAGCAAAATTAGTCTCAATATTCGAAAACATGTTGTTCCAATCTGCCGGGCTTGACGATTCTTCCATAGCAGTATATCGGCGCAGCTGCAAAATTATAGAGAGCGGGTCAATTTGAACAGGACATGCTTCTACACAGGCATTACAACTGGTACATGCGAAAATCTCCTCTTTGCTGATATAATCACCCAACAGCGCCTTGTTCTCGGCTTGTCCCGCCTTCTTCTGCCCAATTTCTTCCGCCCGATCCCGTACATCCATCATGATTTTCCTGGGTGATAATTTTTTTCCGGTGAGACTTGCAGGGCACTCTGCTGTACAGCGACCGCATTCTGTGCAGGCATAGGCGTTCATTATATTACTACGGGTAAGGTCTGGGACATCTTTGGCTCCGAACCTCTCAGGAGGATCTCCCGGAGGTTGTTCTGTAGCAGCTCCAAGCATTATCTTCACTTCGTTAGTAACCTCTGGCATGTTGCTCATCTTCCCTGGACTGTGCAAATTAGCATAGTAGGTATTGGGGAAAGCCATGAATATATGTAAATGTTTGGAGTAGGTAACATAAACAGCAAATGCAAGGATGCCAATAATGTGGGCCCACCATGCCACCCTTTCCAGCAGAATTAGCGTATCAAGTGGAAGTGGTTGCAATAACGGAATCAGCTGAGCACTCAGTACAAATCTTCCGGTGGAAGTATAACTTGAGTCCCTTACCTGCAATACCTGATCAGTAGCATTCATAGTAAATATTGCCACCATTAATAAGATTTCAATGATTAGTATCAGGTTGGCATCCAATCGAGGCCAGGCAGTCATTTCACTACTCCTGAATCTGGGCAGTTTTAAAATATTCCTTCGGATCAGAAAAATAACACACGAAATTATCACCGCCAGGGCCAGAAACTCGAAAATATTAAGACAGACTGTGTAAAAATCTCCAAGAAGGGGCGCAAATATCCTGTGGGTACCAAACAGTCCGTCGATTATAAATTCCAGCACTTCCAGGTTAATTACCAGAAACCCCAGATAAATCATCAGATGTAATAAAGCCGGGATGATTTTCTTGAACATCTTTTTTTGACCAAATGCCACCAGCATCATATTTTTAAAACGTCTGGCAGGTTTGTCAGTACGATTTTCAATTCGGCCAAGTTGAATATTCTTCCTGATCCTGATGATTCTGGTGGTCAGGAAATAACCAAAAAAAGCGATCAACAATAAGAACAGAATCTGTGACATAAATGCAGTTTGGGGAAGCATACAGGTGGCTTTCAACCACGGGGTTTAAAATACGCAAAAATTTTGCACCAAGGATAAATTTATATAATATTGTCCACTCATTTCGGTGATGTAGCTCAGGTGGTAGAGCATCGGACTGAAAATCCGTGAGTCGGTGGTTCGAGTCCACTCATCACCACAAACAAAGCCTCTGACCAGTCAGGGGCTTTATTTTTTGCACCGGAAGATTAATCTAGACTGCTGACCTGGATCTTAGGTCTTAGTTCTTAGATCAGAAAGGTGTTTTAATTGAATAATTTCCCGTTGGGTCAATTTTCTCCACTTGCCTCTGGGGAGGTCTTTCTTGGTTAATCCGGCAAATACTACCCGGTCAAGTTTGATGACTTCATAACCCAGATACTCAAATATTCTTCTTACAATTCGGTTTCTGCCTGAATGTAATTGCAGCCCCAATTCTGTAGAATCCTGTGAGACCATTTCAACCGAATCTAAAGCCACCGGCCCGTCGTCAAGTTCCAAACCGTCTAATAAAGTTTGAAAGTCCCGATTGTGAATGGGCCGATCAAGTTGAACATGGTAGATCTTCTTTACCTCATGGGAGGGATGGGTTAATTTCTTATGCAAATCACCATCGTTGGTTAACAACAATAAGCCGGTGGTATTGCGGTCCAGTCTTCCAACCGGAACGATTCGCTCGTCACAGGCTTTATTGACCAATTGCATTACCGTCTTTCTTTGTTTCGGATCATCGGTGGTGGTGATGTAGTCTTTTGGCTTGTTCAATAAAACGTACACCGGCTTTTCACCAATCAATACCTTACCCTGATAAGTAACGCGGTCCTTTGGTAGGACTTTGTAGCCCATCGCATGGATCACCCGGCCATTAACTTTTATTTTACCTTCCTGAATCAGTAAATCAGCGTCTCTGCGTGAGCAGATTCCGGCATTGGCAATAAATTTATTGAGTCGTATTTCCTTAACCGCAGGTCTGTGTACTTTAGGCTTGGCAGGTCTCCCCGGGTTCCCGGAATTTCGTCTGGATCTGTTCTTCATGATAGGGAGTTATCCTCCTGCTAAACGTCTTGTTCGGCGCCAATCTCGTTGTCTTCGCCGGCAAAGTCTTTGGGTGAAGGTAGTTCAGATAAGGCATTAATGCCAAAGTAGTCCATAAACTTTTCGCTGGTTCCATAGATCAAAGGACGTCCAACGGAATCGGATTTTCCTTTGATTTCAACCAGGTTTTTTTCCAAAAGTTTTTGAACTGAATAGTCACAATTTACCCCTCGGATCTGCTCTATTTCTGCCCTGGTGACCGGTTGTTTGTAGGCAATAATGGACAAGGTTTCCAAAGCGGAGGTAGAAAGTCTTCGTTTGGACTGCTGTTTTAAGAATATTCCAATGCTGCTCTGATAGGCAGGCTTGGTTAGGAACTGGAAACCTCCACCGGATTGAACCACTTCAAAGGAATAATCGTCTGCACTGAATCGTTCTACGATTCTTGAAATAGCCGCTTCGATATCTTCCTGAGGAATTTCTGCCTCGAACATTTCAACCAAAGTAGCATGCAGTTCTTTTATAGTTATGGGTTTCGATGAACAAAAGATAAGTGCCTCTATATGGTTGCCGAGATAATCCAAAGTTTAGTTTTTCTTGGCCAGTTTTGCTTCTATTGAATGCATGGTGTGAGGAACCGCCTTGAGTCTTTCTTTCTGAATCAGTTTTCCGGTATCAATGCAAACACCATAGGTACCGTTCTTAATTCTTATAAGCGCGTTTTCCAAACTGGTAATAAACTTCTGCTGGCGTGCAGCTAACTGACTGAGATTTTCCTTTTCAGCAGTATCTGCGCCGTCCTCCAGCACTTTGGTGTTTCCGGCGGTATTGTCGGTGCCGCTGTCATTTTTTCTACTTAATGAATCCTTAATATAATTAAGTTCATTACGGGCCTTTTCAAGCTTTTCCTTTATCAGCGTTTCGAATTCCGATAACTCCTGATCAGAATATCTAAGTTTCTCTTCTTTTCCCATTTTTTAAAATTAAAAGAACGTCTGACGTATTAACAAAAGTTCAGAAACTGTAAAAGTTCTGGTTTCAGTTAAACCATGGAATCTACCGGTATAATCAGCCCATGTTGACGCTAAAGACTAATTCGAAAGCGACAAATTTGTTAATAATTGATACAAAAAAGAAAGTTATTAAGATATTTCTATATAGGGATGGTAAATTCCAATTAAGATGCATTTGAACACCAGTAATTTCAAATGCAGCAAATCAATTGAGATTTACTTAGTCTGATGGCAGGAACTGAATGCAAAGCAAATACTAAACTTCATATTCAAGATGAATACTTTTCACCCTTTCGTTAAAAGCGTTTCGATCAATGCTAACTCTGTATTTTAGACGAATATACCGTCTTATTACGTCAATTCTCCTTCCCTTTCTGACATAAAAATCAATAGCATTGTTGATAATGTCGTTCATGGTTAATGTTAGTTCAGGTAATATATAATATAGGAAAATATTATAACAATAGCATTTTATTAAGCTGCTTAGGGTCTTAATATTGGATTATTTAAATAATTTCTCGGTAAGTTTATATCACATTTTCCTTAGTAATCTGGCGCTACTACTACAGTTCCCTTCCAGATCTTGCTGCCATGATCTGGCTGACTAAGTTTAAACAGGACTATATAATATCCCATAGGAACCCTTTTGCCCTTATTGTCACTGCCATCCCACTGATAGACGCCGCTTACAGGTAGCAGGGAATTATTCACCAAGGTTTTAACCAGGTTTCCCTGTTGATTATAAATTGATACTGACCCGGAGGTGCCGGGTTGGTCAAGGTTGAAGGAAATCTGAGCATAAGCAGGCAAATGGGATGACAAGGGCGAAATTATGTTGGGTTCTACCGCAAAGTTGAATGGTGAAGGGGTCAATTGTAATTGTGAATTCTCTCGCCCTGGAGTGGCATAACCAGCTGCTTCAGACCCGCTGTACCAATTATTGGGGTCCGAGGTGGGAGATTCCGGGTCCGCTCTTTCCAGTGAGACTCCCTCAGTATCAAATAATAAGCTATGGTGCATTCCCTCATGATAATTTAACTGGTCAACAATCATTCCGTCCGGCGCAATCAATGCAATTGACCCCCCTTTATTATTGATTGAAGGCAATTCATTAACTTTTACCAGCACAGCATTGGAACTTTTGGGGTATTGAGATATCAATTGATCCGGGTTCTCAGTAAAAGCCAGGTAGTCCCCCGGAAAAATCATAAGATCATTTTCTACGATAAGCTTAAATTCCACTATAGCGTCCAAAGGATTGCCTGAGAATCTCCAGTTTTTCAGGTTGATCGGCTTGTAAGATCGATTGTACACTTCAATAAATCTCGTGCCAAGGGGCCTCGGGTTGAAAAGTATTTCGTTTATCACCAAATCGCCACTGTCTGCCGGTAGTTCAAGGCCGGCCCGGTAATGAGTTCCTCCGGTTAAATCAAGGTTGTTATTGCAGTCAGCGAAACCCGAGGCCGTTACATTATAGATAACTCCCAATTCCAAACTGTCCTTTAGCAACACTACCAGCTGCGGTTTTTCCGGTGACGGTAAATAAAAAGTATCTATGGTGAGTTCTGGTTCAAGAAAAATGCTGGTGCTCGAGCCCAGATCGCTTCGCAACTGCTGATCAAAATAGATGTTCAAAGTAAAGGAGTTTGGGGCATAGGTTTTTACCATTACCGGGGGCGTAAGATCAGGATTGTCAGTAGCTATGCTGTTGGCAAAACCAGGAGTTCCACCGCTAAAGGAGCTTGAAGCCGCCCAATTCAATCCGCCGCTGCAGGGATAATTGATATCAATCATTTCCAAAGACCAACCACCATGCTGCCTTAGATTGCTTCGATACCATGCATCTGTGTACTCTATAAGATGTATGAAATTTCCTGAAGAGTCCGTTAGGGATATTATATCACCGGAGTTATTTAAAGTTGGCCAACCATTTGGAATTATATGGTTGGGTTCGTTTGGAAATTTGTCCTCAACGGCGGCTGACAGCACCAGATAACTGCCAGGCAGCAGCAGAAATTCGGGAAGACCAACCGATTTGGTAGCATCAGAGAGTGACCAATTTAACAGATTAATCGCATTGTTTGATCTATTGTAAATCTCAATATATTCTACTCCCGGAAGTAACAACGAGGGTTCCGGATCAGCCATGATTTCTGAAATTATCACGTCGTGTAATTGAGCCGGTAGTGATTTCCAGTACCTAAACTGTCTGGAATGGAAAAGACTGTTTCCTTGAGGGTCCTGAATGCCGTTAATTTCCAGATAATATTCCATCCCATTCTCAAACCGGAATGGAAATGTTAGCTCCCATGTTCCGGTTGGTTTATGTAATAGGTCAATTGGATGCCCTTTCCCCTTGACATTCAGCAGGCTTAGCGCTGGTGTTTCTATAGGTTCACTGAAAAGGATTTCCAGTTTGTCATCTCCTATTGGCTTTAGCGACAGCAATTCTGGGGGATCCCTGTCTATATAAGATGTGCCTTCAACCTGGATATTGTCCAGATAAAATCCTGTGGATCGACTAGTAGTAAATTGGCAATAAAATCCGAAATAATTCGATTTTTGGTGTATGCCATCCTCGACAGTACCTGATGATAGAAAATGTTGACCCGTGTTTGATTTTGTGTACAGGCTCCATTTATTAGTTGCGTCCCGGGTGACTCTCACGGTGATTACTACTGAACTGGTATCCGTAGCACCATCCTGACCGTCCAGAATTTTATGGTGACCAGACTGGTCTTGTCTAAATAGACTTACATCATCCGAGCTTCCACCGATGCTTACATAATAGCCGTTGAGTGCATTGGACAGATTCGGGGAATCGCTAATCAGGTAAATCCTGCAAAAATTCCTGGCTGATGGATTAAATGTTAACCGGACCTCAAATTGCCAGGTGGCTGCAATGGAGGTAAAACTCGTGGTACTCAGGTAGGCTGTACCCGGACCGGATGCATTCAGCTGAAGTTGATGATCACTATTGATAATAAAGGATTTGGAGTTGCCTGACCACGGGGGTGCGCTGGTAAAATCACCGTCGGAAAAATTATCATAAACCTGTGCAAGACAGGACGTTGGCAACAGAAAGATTAATATTATCCGCCCCAGATTCATATAAATTTTGTAAGATGTGTTGCAGGGGAAAGTATAGAAATGTAGTATCTTTGCAAACTCTATAAAAGAAATTTGATCATGAAATTAGCCGTCGTAGGTGCTACCGGATTGGTAGGCCAGGAAATTTTAAGAGTAATTGATGAAAGGAAACTGGAGTTTAGCGAATTATACCTGGTCGCTTCACCCAGATCAGTAGGTAAGGAATTAATTTTTAAAAACAAGGTCTATACAGTTATTGGTATGGATGACGCTGTTTCGATCAAGCCGGATGTAGCAATATTTTCTGCAGGAGGAAGCACCTCTTTGGAATGGGCTCCGAAGTTTGCAGAAGCGGGGGCAATTGTTATTGACAATTCCTCAGCCTGGAGAATGAACCCTAAGCACAAGCTGATTGTGCCGGAGATCAATGCAGGAGTATTGCGCATTGATGACCGTATAATTGCAAATCCTAACTGTTCCACCATTCAAATGGTATTGGCCCTGGCGCCATTACAACAGCGATATGGGTTGAAGAGATTGGTGATTTCGACTTATCAGTCAGTAACCGGTACAGGTAAGGACGCCGTAGATCAAATGATGCAGGAACGCGCCGGTAAAGAGCCTACTACCAAAGCTTACCCTTACCGTATCGATATGAATGTGCTGCCGCATATTGATGTATTCCAGGATAACGCATACACTAAGGAGGAAATGAAGATGGTGTATGAAACCCGAAAAATTCTTCAGGATGATTCAATCGGAATAACCGCCACTGCGGTAAGAATCCCGGTTATAGGAGGACACTCTGAATCAATTAACGTCGAATTACTGGAAGAATTTGATATGGATGAAGTCAGAAAATTGTTGTCAGAGGCGCCCGGGGTAAAAGTTGAGGACGATGTGGATAATCTAAAATACCCTATGCCCATCAATTCGCATGGTTGTGATGATGTATTCGTGGGTAGATTACGAAGAGACGAGTCTCAACCAAATACATTGAATATGTGGGTAGTTGCGGATAACCTGCGAAAAGGTGCAGCTACCAATGCAGTTCAAATTGCTGAATACATGGTCGAGCATTACCTGGTTTACTAGCATTTATGGATATCGCCGGGCTTTTGAGCGATCAGGCACAGGCATTTATTCATCAATACCAGTGCTTAAATCCATCCGATTTAATGCTCTCGAAAAAGTGTCCTGACGGAGTTTTATTGCGGGAGCTTGTTCAACAGATAAAGGGCCGTCAAATAGCCCAGTCAAAAATACCCAACTGGTATACAACTCCCGGGATTCTCTTTGGTGAATCAAAATCTCTGGAGCAATGCTCTTCAGAGAAAACGGCCAGTTATAAGCAACGGTTGATCTCGGGTACAACCCTGGTTGATCTAACCGGAGGGCTGGGAGTGGACAGTTATTTCCTAGGCACACAGTTTTCCAGAGTTGATTATGTAGAACCAGATCCATTGTTGTGCAAACTGGCAGAAAATAACTTTAAGGCGCTGAAAGCCCATCACATCAGGGTGGTCTGTCAAACCGCAGAAGGTTATTTAAAAGACCTTTCCAATCCGGTAGATTGGGTCTACATTGACCCCGACCGGCGAACAGCCGGGAGACGTCAACACCAAATACAGGATTGCCGGCCCAGAGTGGATGATTTATTAACTGAGATACTGCGTCGAACCAATCAGGTGATGATCAAGTTTAGCCCAATGCTCGATATCCGGAACGCCATTAATGCATTGGGTCAGGTCAAAGCAGTGCATGTAGTTTCTATAAGGAACCAGTGCAAAGAGTTGGTTTTTCTCATTCAAAAGGGTTACCAGGGGGAGCTTGAAATGACCGCTGCGAATTTTACCCCGGAGGATAGATTACACTTGGTCACTTATGGTATTACTGAGGAAGTAAATGCGAAATGTAGTTTCTCAGCACCATCTCATTACCTCTACCAACCAAATGCAAGTTTAATGAAGCTGGGGGCTTTTAAACTGATTTGTCAACGGTATCAGGTCAGTAAGCTTCACCCGAATAGTCATCTATATACATCACGAACCCTGGTTTCTGCATTTCCCGGAAGAACTTTTAAAGTCCAGTGGACATCAGATTATAAACCCAGGCAAATAACCAGTAGGCTGCCATCAAAAGCCAACGTTACTGTCAGGAATTTTATTACCGATGAAAAGTCGATCAGGAAGGCCTGCAAATTAGCTGATGGGGGAGACGATTATTTGTTTGCAACCACCGGTCCTGACGGAAAGCCTCTTATTATTAACGGGCAACGGCATTTACCGGGTTAAAAAATAAGCAATCCAAGCCACCCCAGCAGCGACTCCGTAAAGTTGAAGGACTTTTATCCGGTTAGAAAAATCAGACCACCAGAGAACGATCCAGGGCTTGTATAACCCTAACAAAGTGCAACACGTGAAAAGAAGAGCCAGTATCTTTAGAAATGACAAATTCCAGATGACAAAAACTAACTAAATTTCAATTCCCAGATTCCAATTTCAAAATCATTCGAGAAAGCAGTCAGATTTTAGATCTCAGGTCTCAGACCTATAAGGTGCGTTTTACTTCTTTTTCTTCGAAGCCTTCAATAATGTCACCTTCCTGAATGTCTTTGAAGTTTTTAAGACTGATACCGCACTCATAGCCGGATTTAACTTCTGAAACATCATCCTTGAAACGCTTTAACTGACCGATTTCACCGGTGTGCACCACGATGCCGTCTCTAACCAGGCGTATTTGGTTGCTTCTTTTAACCAGGCCGTCGGTAACATAACATCCCGCCACAGTCCCAACCTTGGAAATTTTAAATACTTCGCGTACTTCCACATTACCAGTGATTACTTCTTCCACTGTTGGTGCAAGCATTCCTTCCATAGCGTCTTTAACGTCGTTGATTGCGTTATAGATAACAGAATACAGCCTGATCTCAATCTCTTCGTTTTCCGCAATGTCCCTTGCAGCATTCGATGGACGGACCTGGAAACCAACGATTACTGCGTCAGAAGCACTGGCCAGCAGCACGTCTGATTCAGAAATCTGTCCTACTCCTTTGTGAATGATATTCACCTGTATTTCTTTGGTTGAGAGCTTTAACAAGGAATCGGACAGGGCTTCAACAGAACCGTCAACATCACCCTTGACAATCACGTTTAGTTCCTGGAAGGAACCGATGGCCAATCTACGGCCAATTTCATCCAGGGTAATGTGTTTCTTGGTCCGGATTGATTGTTCTCTCTGGATTTGTTCGCGTTTCGTAGCAATTTCTCGAGCTTCCCGCTCGGAGTCCATCACGTTGAACTTGTCGCCTGCCTGTGGGGCTCCATCAAGACCGAGCACTGCGGCAGGGGTAGATGGCCCAACTTTTTGCAGCTTATTTCCATGGTGGTCAAACATGGCTTTTACTTTCCCATAATAGGGTCCGGCCAGCATAACATCACCTACTACTAAATTTCCCGCTTGTACCATCAGTGTGGTAACATAGCCTCGTCCGCGGTCGAGTGTTGCTTCGATAACCGTTCCGACGGCATTTTTATCGGGATTAGCTTTCAATTCCAGCAATTCGGATTCCAGCAATACTTTTTCTAAAAGATCATCAACTCCCTGCCCTGTTTTTGCAGAGATTTCCTGACATTGATACTTACCTCCCCAATCTTCCACCAGTATATTGATCTTTGACAATTCCTCCTTGATCTTTTCCGGGTTGGCATTGGGTTTATCAACCTTATTAATAGCGATTACAATAGGTACTCCAGCTACCTGAGCATGATTGATGGCTTCCTTAGTTTGAGGCATCACATTATCATCCGCAGCCACTACTATGATTACCACATCGGTGATTTTTGCTCCCCTGGCACGCATGGCGGTAAAGGCTTCATGACCCGGAGTATCGAGAAAAGCAATTCGTTTACCAGCCTCTGTTGTAACATCATAGGCTCCAATATGCTGGGTGATTCCACCCGCTTCATCAGCAGTAACATTGGCACTTCGGATATAATCCAGCAAGGAGGTTTTACCGTGATCCACATGGCCCATTATAGTTACAATTGGCGCCCGGTCTAACAATTCTTCTTCGGTATCGGTGTACTCATCAACAGTTACTTCATCCTCGGAACTGGTGAATTCAACATTATACCCAAACTCATCGGCAATTACCGTTATTGATTCCGCATCGAGCCGCTGGTTGATAGAGACAAACATTCCCAGACTCATACAGGTTGAGATTACATCATTGACCGACACATCCATTAAAGTGGCCAGATCGTTTGCTGATATGAACTCGGTAACCTTCAGTACCTTGGCATCTTCTGCCTGCTGTAGCATTTTCTCTTCTTCCGCTTCTGCAATAGCAGAACGTTTCTCACGCCGGTATTTCGAACGGCTAACGTTCCCTTTGCCTCCGCTTAATTTGGCCAGAGTCGCTTTGATTTGTTCCTGAATCTCTTTGTCAGAAACATCCTCTTTTTCAATCTTCGAACGTTTATCGCTCCTTCCCCGCTGGTCCGATTTCCTGGAGTCTGCCGTGGCTATTCTTCTGCGTGGCCGTTTCTTTTTCTTTCTTTCTGGTTTATCATCAGATGACGCTACTGGCTTTTCTTTGGGAAGTTCAATTTTTCCCAACACCGTCAGACCCTTTAAGGCATCGGCCTTGGCCTCGATTACTTCCCTGGGTAACTCCTCAGGCACAGCATCTGCAGGTTCCTCCGGTTTCTTTGTTTCTTCAGGTGGTTTATCCTCAATTTTTGGCTCTTCTTTCGGGGGTTCGGAAGTTTCCGGCTTTTTCTTGGTTTCAAGATCAATTTTCCCCACTACTTTTATACCCTGCAACTTGGTCTGAGAGCTCGGAGCCTCCTCAGGAGTTGTTTCTTCAACCGCAGGTGGTGGCGGTGGCGGTGCAGGTGCCGGTGCAGGTGTTGGTTCCGGTACTGGTTCTGGTTTCTTTTCAGGTGCGACTTCGATGGTTTCTTCGGTAGTTGAAGAGATGTTCTTTATAAAGATCTCTTCTTCATCTTCACGTTTTTTCCCTGTTGAATCAGAATCAGAATCGATAACCAGGTTGTCGGAGTGTTTTTGTCCAATGGTAAGGCCAGATGCTTCCTCTTTATCCATAGCGGAGGACGCAAATTCCTTGGCCAGCATGTCGAACTGCTCCATGGTAATCTTTGCATTTGGCTTATGTTCGACTTCAAAGCCTTTAGTTTCAAGATGCTCAGCAATTGTTGATAACCCAACATTGAGCTTTCTCGCCACCTGGCTTAGTCTCATTACTTTTTCATCCGCCATATTCAAATATCCCTTTTTTTGCTAGTATTCAAAAATTAGTCCTGCTCAAATTCCTGGTTCAGGATCTTAAACACATCGTTGATAGTCTCTTCTTCAAGATCTGTTCTCCGAACCAGGTCCTCATGATTTAGGGCCAGTACACTTTTGGCTGTATCCAAGCCGATACGCTTAAGTTCCTTGATGATCCATGCTTCGATTTCGTCAGAGAATTCCTCTAGCGCGACATCCTCTTCTTCGAACTCCGATAACTCCCGGTATACATCAATCTCCAGACCAACCAACTTGCTGCCAAGCTTGATATTCTGCCCTCCTCGACCGATAGCTAATGAAACCTGATCGGGTTTTAAATAAACAGAAGCGCGACCTCCGTCTTCATCGATCTTGATGGAAGAAATTTTGGCAGGACTCAACGCCCTGGTGATATATAACTCCATATTATCGGTGTAGTTGATCACATCAATGTTTTCATTCTGAAGCTCCCGAACGATACTATGAATCCTTGATCCCTTCATGCCCACACAGGCACCTACCGGGTCGATGCGGTCATCGTAAGATTCAACTGCTACTTTTGCCCGTTCCCCAGGTTCACGGACCACTCTCTTCATAGTTATCAAACCATCATAAACTTCTGGGACTTCGCTTTCAAACAGTCGTTCCAGAAAAGTAGGGGAGGTTCGGGAAAGTACAATTCTGGGATTTCCATTGACCATCTCTACCCGGTGTACGATCGCCCGTACACTTTCACCTTTACGGTAGCGATCTTTGGGGATCTGCTCTGATTTAGGAAGGTTCAATTCATTGCCTTCAGCATCGATCAGCAGTACTTCCCTGCTCAGGATCTGGTATACTTCTCCAACAATGATTTCACCAACCAGTTCCTTGTATTTCTGGAAAAGAATGTCTTTCTCCAGGTCTTTGATCTTTTGAATCAAGGTTTGCCGGGCAGTCATTACCGCTCGACGTCCGAAATCTTCCAGCTTTACTTCTTCTGCAACTTCCTCTCCAATTTCGAAATCCGGCTCAATTTTCTGAGCTTCCGTGAGGCTGATCTTATCATGATCCCAGATATCTTCCGAATTGTCATCTACAATTTCCCGAAATCTCCAGATCTCAAGGTCACCTTTGTCTGCATTGATAATAATATCAAAATTATCATCAGTTTCGTACCGCCTGCGGATCATGGTCCTAAACACATCTTCCAATATGCGGATCATAGTTGGTCGATCGATATTTTTGTTTCTGGCGAAATCCGCAAATACTTCAATTAAATTCAAGTGGTCCATCTCTAAAACTTAAAATGACACTAATACATGGGTTGTTTCGATCTCAGCAAATGGTATTTTATCCTTTTTGATTTCACCCTGTTGTGCAGGGATTTCTTCTAAAACGATGAAACCTTCCTGAACCTCACTGAGCTTTCCCTCCACCAATTGCTGATTATTCAATTTAATTTTTAAAGCCCTTCCAATATTTCTATGATACTGCCTGGGTAACTTTAAGGGTCGGTCCAGACCTGGAGAAGAAACCATCAAGGTGTAAGGGTGATCCATGACATTGAGATCCTCCAACTCTTTTCCAAGCTGCCGGCTGACGGCTGCACAGGTATCAATATCAATACCGTCATCACCATCCAGGAAAATGGATATTTTGGTCTTTGAACCAGCCGGTTTGGCATTTATCTCTGTCAAAAAATACTTTGAGTCAGGTAAATGCCTTACCACCATTTCCGCAAGTTTTTCCTCTAAGTTCATCCAAATATGTCCATACGCAAAGAGGGGACTAATCGGTCCCCTCTTTCTTTTGGAAAAAGCTTTATCAGATGCAAAGTTAATGCATAGGTAGTTGTAAAACAAGAGTTAAATAAAGGGTCTTTTGCTGTGAGCTTCAGGTATTTCTATGGATAGTCAATTACTTTGCTTCAGAGAAGAGTAGAGCTGCCTCATAATGGCTATTTTTTCTTTATCTTCCGCTACCGCATTAGAAGTAAACATCATCACCCCGGTGGATTTGCCGGATAGTCCTCCTCTTAACACTGTTTCGAATTCAGCCGCTGATATGATCCTGGGATCATCGTAAGCCTGTACAATTGACCAAATTTTAGGGCCTTTATCCTTTTGTATGTTAAGCCTTTGGCTAAACCAGTCAATATTAGCGCCAACCCATTGCGGTGATCTTTCCATTCTACCATGATAAACCATAGGTGAGAAAACATCTATCACATCACCCAGAAGATCATAATCAAGTCCCAGAATGCGCCGGCTGGCACCCTCAAATTCGTGATCCTGCCAGGGACAGTGATATAACCCCAGCAATGCTTCCGGTTGCTCCTGTTTTAGTATGGATTTTAGTTCCGTTGCCCATTCGACAATCACCTTGCACCGCCAATCGCGCCACAAGGGATCACTATTCGTCAATATCCATGCGGCTTTTTCGCGGGTGGTTCCATCGGGAGGTTGCACTCCGGTATCAGCAGTAAACTTATCCAGACAATGATCACAGAAGCAGGTCTCGGGTAAAACAGGTTGGGGGTCTTCAAATTGAGCATGCCAATGAACATAGTCCATCCACACACCATCCAGTTCAAACTCCTGTAATAACTTGCGAAGTTGGGTAAACCGGTATTCCCGGAAACCAGGTTCTGTAGGGCAAACTCCCATAAACCAGGTGGCCGCTTCAACTTTTTCCCCTTTGTGGTTTATCGCCCAGGATTCCGGATGGGATTCCACGTAGTTTTTCCCGTTCAAAGTAGCAAATTCTGCAAAAATCCTCAATCCTTCCCCCCTTGCCCGACTAACCATTTCTTGATCTATTGCACCACTGTGTACAAACACAGCATTTACCCCCAGGTCTTTCAGGTTGATTCCCTGTTCCCAAAAGGGCTTTGGATGGCCATAAATACCTCTGATCTCTACATCCGGTCTTTCACTTGACAAACAGCTTGGTAAAAATATTACAAGCGTCATGACTATTATCCGGCGGACGTTGATGGGATCCTTTTTTGAGACGGTGTCCTTCATACTTTATATAAATATCACCAAAAAACTCATAATTCATCACTTATCATTTATCACTAAATAATTTAACTTTGCCGCCATGCAACAAAACCTCAAGGTTTATAACAGTTTATCTTCGAGTAAAGAAAAGTTTGACCCCCTGAATCCACCTTATGTAGGAATGTATGTTTGCGGCCCCACCGTATACAGCGATGTACATTTAGGTAACCTGCGTTCCTTTCTTAGCTTTGACGTAATCTACCGATATCTGGAGTTCCTGGGATATGCAGTGCGCTATGTACGAAACATCACCGATGTGGGGCACCTGGAAAATGATGCGGATGAAGGTGAAGACAAGATAGCCAAGAAGGCCAAACTGGAAAATCTTGAGCCAATGGAAGTGGTGCACAAGTATACTCAGGGATTTCATGAGGTGGCCAGGTTATTTAATCTGAAGCGTCCGAGCATTGAACCTTCTGCCAGCGGTCATATTATTGAACAAATAGATCTTATCCAAAGAATTCTGGATGCGGGATTTGCTTATGAAGTGGAGGGATCAGTGTATTTTGACGTAAAAAAATATCACAATAAAAATCATTACGGAATACTATCCGGCAGGGTACTGGAAGACCTGGTAAGCGGCACCCGCGAACTTGACAGACAGGATGAGAAACGCAGTGCTCTTGATTTTGCTCTTTGGAAAAAGGCTGCACCAGCCCATATTATGCGTTGGCCTTCCCCCTGGAGCGATGGCTTTCCCGGATGGCACCTGGAATGTTCAACCATGAGTACAAAATATCTAGGCAAACAATTCGATATACATGGTGGAGGGCTGGATCTTAAGTTTCCACACCATGAGTGTGAAATAGCCCAGTGTGTGGCAGGTTATGGAGTTTCGCCAGCCAAATATTGGATGCATGGCAATATGCTGACAGTCAACGGGCAAAAAATGAGCAAGTCAGTGGGTAACTCCATTTTGCCCCATCAACTATTTACGGGAGAACACCCTTTGCTCGATAAAGCCTACAGTCCCATGACCGTTAGGTTCTTTATGCTTCAGACACATTACCGCAGTACTTTGGATCTTTCAAACGATGCACTTACTGCAGCAGCCAAAGGTTATAAAAAACTGGCCAACGGATTACGTATCATCAAACAGCTTCAATATCCGGATAATAGTCAGCAGGAAATAAATCAACAGGTGGATCAGCAGATCAATCAACTATGTGAAAACTGTTATCATGCAATGAACGATGATTTCAACACTGCTAAAACCATCGCTCATTTATTCAACTTGTTGAAAAAAATAAACTCGATTCACAATGGTACCATGGACATCGGGCAAATTTCCAGCGAAACTTTTACCAGCATGAAATCTACTTTCCTCGGGTTTACAGAGCAGGTTTTGGGCCTGCAAGAGGAACGATTAATGGTATTCGACCCCCTGCTAAACATTGTGTTAAACAGCTACCAGGAGGCCAAAGAACGTAAGGACTATACAAAAGTAGATGCAATACGAGAACAACTTAAAACACAGGGCATCGTATTAAAAGACATGAAAACAGGAGTAGATTGGGCGTATGAGGAATAGACACATTTATCTGTTTTTGCTGTCATTCTTACTATTTACCTGTGATCAGGTCGACCGTGCGGAGACAACTACTGTGGTATCAACCGGGTCGATCGAAGGGGCTCCCCGGTTTAATTCGGATTCTGCCTATTCATATATTCAGCAACAGGTGGACTTTGGCCCCAGATCCCCCAATTCAACAGGCCATCGGAACTGCGGAGATTTTCTGCTTGAGAAAATGGGCATGTACGCAGACCATGTACAAGCTCAGCAATTTAATGCTACCAGTCAGTCCGGGGAGAATTTTCATTTTAGAAATATTATTGCTTCTTTCAATCCGGGAGCACCCAGGAGACTCTTACTGGGCGCCCATTGGGACACCAGAATGAAGGCCGACAAGTATACCGCCGACCCCAATCTTAGCTTCGATGGCGCTAATGATGGAGCCAGCGGCGTTGGTGTATTGCTGGAAATAGCCAGATTAATTTCATTGGATACTTTAAAAATCGGGATCGATATAATATTCTTCGATGCTGAGGACCAGGGTGGATTGGGACTGGACTGGTGCCTGGGGTCACAACACTGGAGTACCAACAAACACAAGTCGGGATACTCGGCATATTACGGAGTGCTGTTGGACATGGTGGGCGCAGAGAACGCGACTTTCCCCCATGAACACTATTCGAAGCAATTCGCACCTTCCATTGTTGATAAAGTATGGAATGAAGGCCATAAAGCTGGTTTTAGCAGGTATTTTATATTTGGTAGCGGGGGCGCTATTGAAGATGACCACTACTACGTGAATGTGAATGCTAAAATCCCCATGGTAAATATCATTGATATGATCCCAGATGGTGCAGATCGTAGTGATGCCTTCAAATCTTATCATCATACACCCGATGATAACATGGACATTATCAGCACAGAAACGCTGCATGCCGTTGGTACCACGGTAATTAATCTGATATACAGGGAAAACTCATTGTTGCCTCCGGTGTAAATATCCAACTATCCAACACCGAGAATGATGAGATTGATCATTCATTCGATAACCTTCATTCACTGTTCAAAATTCTCAACAGGTATTCGCCATAACCGCTTTTTTTCAAGGGTTCTGCAATGGCTTCCAGTTGATCGGAGTTGATATACCCCATACGGTAGGCTATTTCTTCAATACAGCCAATTTTTAAACCCTGTCTGGCCTCAATTACCTGGACATACTGACTGGCTTGCATTAGGGAATCAACGGTGCCCGTATCCAGCCACGCAGTGCCACGGCCAAGTATGCCCACTCTGAGTTGTTTCCGTTCCAGGTAATACTTATTTACATCGGTAATTTCGTACTCTCCTCTTGAACTGGGTGATAAATTTTTGGCAATTTCAACTACCTGGTTGTCATAAAAGTAGAGTCCCGGAACGGCATAGTTGGACTTTGGCGATTGTGGTTTTTCTTCGATTGAAACGGCCTTTTGATTTTCATCAAAAGCCACTACTCCATATCTTTTAGGGTCATTCACATGATAGGCGAAAACTACCGCTCCATCGGGATCACTATTTGCCTGAAGTAATGATCTCAATCCGGTTCCGTAGAAAATATTATCCCCAAGAATTAACGACACTTTGTCCGAACCAATAAAGTCAGCACCAATTACAAATGCCTGGGCCAGCCCATTGGGTACTTTTTGCTCCGCATATTCAAAGTTACACCCCAGCTGATTTCCATCACCCAGTAGATTGCGAAACAGCGGCAGATCATGAGGTGTGGAAATTATCAGGATCTCTCTGATCCCAGCCATTAACAGGATTGACAGAGGGTAGTAGATCATGGGTTTGTCGTACACCGGCATCAGTTGTTTGCTAACTGCAATAGTAAGAGGGTGCAACCTGGTGCCTGATCCGCCCGCTAAAATGATACCTTTCATTGATTTCTAACTTTGATATTGTCCCCGGTAATATTGTTGATATTCTCCAGAAGTAACATGGTTCAGCCAATCCTCATTGTTGAGATACCAGTCGATAGTCTTTTCCATTCCCTGTTCCAAATCCACTGAAGGCTGCCAGCCCAGTTCACGGTAAATTTTACCTGCATCAATAGCATATCGTGCATCGTGCCCCGGTCGGTCGGTTACAAATTTGACGAGCTTATCAGAGTTTGACCTTCGCAGTTTTTTATCCATAACTCTGCAAATCAACTTTACAAGGTCAAGATTCTTCCATTGGTTATTACCACCGATATTGTATGTTTCCCCAACCACTCCTTTATGGAAAATCAGGTCGATCGCAGCGGCATGATCCTCAACAAATAACCAATCTCTCACATTTTCCCCCTGTCCATAAACGGGAATAGGCAGCTGATTCTTGATATTATTGATACAGAGAGGAACTAATTTCTCGGGAAATTGAAAAGGACCGTAATTGTTAGAACAGTTGGAAATAACCACCGGAAACTTATAGGTATTATGATAAGCCCGCACAAAATGATCCGAGGAGGCTTTTGATGCCGAATACGGAGATTTTGGGTCGTAGGAGGTATCTTCAGTGAATAAACCGGGTGCTTTAATCGACCCGTATACTTCATCGGTACTGATGTGATAGAATAGCCCATTAAATGACGGACCCCACTTGTCGAGTGCTGTGTTGAGTAAGTTGACCGTCCCCAGAACATTGGCTTTTATAAATGCCAGCGGGTCTGTGATAGACCTGTCAACATGCGATTCTGCAGCCAGATGAATTACATATCTAATTGAATATCGATCAAATATGTCCCGCACAAGTTCGGCATCTCCAATATCTCCTTTTACAAAATGATAGTTATCACTAGATTCAATGTCCTTCAGGTTTTCAAGGTTTCCTGCATAGGTCAGTTTATCCAGATTAATGACCTGATACTGGGGATATTTTAAAATAAACCTTCTGACCACATGGGATCCGATAAATCCGGCACCTCCGGTAATGAGAATGTGTTTTTTCAAATTAAACTGATTTCATTAGAGTTTGCTGCCATTTCCAGGTATCAGCAAGCGCTTGCTGTAAGTTTTTGGATGCTGTCCAACCTAATTCTCTTTGGGCTTTTTCAACGTTAGCAAAAATTTGCTCAATATCCCCACTTCTTCTACCACCTATTTGATAATTGACAGGTGCCCCGGTAACTTCCTGAAAACTATTGATCACCTCCATAACGCTGTTGCCATTGCCGGTGCCCAGGTTAAATACATCGTAGCAGGCATCGGTTTCCTGTTGATCCAGGTGATTCAGTGATTTAACATGCGCATCCGCAAGATCCATTACATGAATGTAATCGCGAATGCAGGTTCCATCAGGAGTATTGTAATCATCACCAAAAACAGTAATGGAATCGCGAATCCCTGCAGCCGTTTGTGCCACAAACGGTACCAGGTTGTTCGGCGTTCCAATTGGAAGTTCCCCAAGTTTCCCAGACTCGTGCGCTCCAATTGGATTGAAATAGCGTAGTGATATTGCTTTGAGTGAAGCGGGGCTTTGCACCACGTCGAAAATAATATCTTCACAAATCTTTTTGGTATTCCCGTAAGGCGAAGCAGCGGGTTTCCGTTCTGTGCTTTCGGTAACAGGAAGGTGATCAGGCTGCCCGTATACCGTGCAGGAAGAAGAAAAAACCAGGTTGGCAACTCCATATTGATCCATGTTTTCCAATATCACCAAAAGAGAATCGAGGTTATTTGAATAATAAAGCAGCGGCTTTTCAACAGACTCTCCCACCGCTTTACTAGCTGCAAAATGAATCACCCCCGACAGTTGGTGTTCATTGAAGATCGAATGCATAAGATCCTGGTCACGGCAATCACCACGGTAGAAAATAAGGTCCTGCTGCAGAATGTCCCTGAGATTATCTAATACCGCAGGATTCGAGTTGCTTAGATTGTCCAGAATGACCGGCTGGTAACCGGAATGTACCAGGGACACTACCGTATGTGAGCCTATGTAACCTGCCCCGCCGGTAACTAGTACTTTTCTTAAATGCGACATAGCGTTAAAGTTAGTTATAAGTTATGAATTATGGATTTACCAGACTCATGATGTTTGTAGCGTTTCTTCAGTACTCAGAAGCTAAGGTTGGCACAGTATTGTCTAATTGTCTAATTTTACTAAACACATGACCCATTAACCTCTATGGACTTCACCTTAAATGAAAACCAGGTAATGATCACAGATATGATCGGTGATTTTGCCAGTAAAGAAATAGTTCCTTATCAGAAAGACTGGGATGAATCCCAGGAGTTTCCGCTGCAGCTGTTTAAGAAACTGGGGGAACTTGGGTTAATGGGGGTATTGGTTCCTGAAGAATATCAAGGTTCAGGATTTGGTTACACAGAGTATGTAACTGTAGTATCTGAAATAAGTAAGTTTGACGGTTCCATCGGCCTGTCTTTGGCGGCTCATAACTCCCTTTGTACCGGCCATATTTTACAGTTTGGCAACAAGGATCAAAAACAACGATGGCTTCCCAAGTTAGCCACCGGAGAATACATCGGCGCCTGGGGTTTAACTGAGCCTAACACAGGATCTGATGCGGCCAACATGAAGACCGTAGCGGTAAGGGACGGGGAATCATGGGTGCTTAACGGTGCAAAAAATTTCATTACTCACGGAAAGTATGGAGATGTGGCAGTGGTGATTGCCCGTACCGGAGAGATCGGAGACAGCCATGGAATGACAGCTTTCGTAGTGGAGAGAGATAACCCCGGATTTACCAGTGGCAGAAAAGAAAACAAACTTGGGATGAGAGCTTCTGAAACCAGTGAAATGCTATTTGATAACTGCAGGATATCTGATTCAAATCGATTGGGAGAAGTTGGGGATGGCTTTGTTCAATCTCTGAAAGTTCTGGATGGCGGACGTATTTCCATTGCAGCGCTTAGTCTGGGTATAGCCAGAGCTTCACTTGAAGCATCTATTCAGTACTCCAAGGAACGACACCAGTTTAATCAACCGATTGCTAATTTTCAGGGCATTTCTTTTAAACTGGCTCAAATGGCTACTGAGTTGGAGGCAGCGAGCCTTTTAACCTACAGGGCGGCGGAGCTAAAAAATAATAATCAGCGGGTCAGTAAGGAATCCGCAATGGCAAAATATTATGCATCTGAAGTTGCTGTGAGACTTTCCAGTGAGGCAGTCCAAATATTTGGTGGCTACGGGTATACCAAAGATTACCCGGTTGAAAAGTACTATCGAGATGCGAAATTGTGCACCATTGGAGAAGGAACTTCGGAAATACAAAAAGTGGTAATTGCACGTGATATTCTGAGGTAACTTATCGTTTGGATATTCAATGGTTTTGTTTAAATTTGCATCCCGTTAAATAAAGCACAATGATTATAGTAAACGTAAAGGAGAACGAGTCGATTGATAGAGCCCTAAAGCGATTCAAGAAGAAATTCGAGCGTACCGGGGTATTGAAAGAATTAAGGGGCCGGACTCATTTTGTAAAGCCTTCTGTTAAAAAAAGGACTGTAAAGTTAAAAGCAGCCTATCGTCAGAAGATGTACGCTGAGGAGAATTATTAAGTTTTTTTTCTATTACATTATCGCTAAGTTTATTTGAAAGGAGTAAATCCCTAGATAAACTTAATGATAAATTCATTTCTGAAGTACCTGGAGTTCCAGAAGCGGTATAGTCATCATACACTAACCAGTTACCGCAACGACCTCAATCAATTCACCATTTTTCTGAAAGACTCACCTAGCCCGGTAGCACTGGGTCAGGTGGAGCATCAGCATATCCGTGGGTGGCTAATTCAAATGGTTCAGTCGGGTATGTCTCCGGCCACAATCAACCGAAAAATTGCCACATTGCGCTCCTTCTACAAACATGGGCTGCGCAATCAAATCATCGATTTTGACCCAACATCTAAGGTAAAAATGCTAAAGGGTGTCAAGTCGTTGCCAGTATTTGCCAAGGAACAGGAGTTAACGGATGTTTTGGACAAAATGGTTTATGAGCCTGGCTTTGCCGGTAAACGGAATCAGCTAGTGATGGAATTTCTTTACGGTACAGGTACCAGGCTGTCTGAGTTAATTCATCTGTCAGAGTCGGACATAGATTTGCACCTGAAGCAGGTGAAGGTACTGGGCAAACGCAATAAACAGCGCATCATCCCGCTACCCGGATCTTTGATACCCCTGATCTCGGACTATCAGGTTGAAAAAAGAAGAGAATTTCCGGATAACTACTCACCCTACTTAATCGTTAATAATAAAGGAGGGCAGGCATACCCGATGTTGATTTACAGAACAGTGAGCAAAGCACTTAAATCAGTAAAATCTTTGGAGAAACAAAGTCCACATATATTGCGGCATACTTTCGCTACTCACTTATTAAACAAAGGCGCTGCACTCAATGCAGTTAAAGAGTTGCTTGGACACGCTAGTCTGGCAGCCACTCAGGTATATACTCACAATTCCATTGACAGGCTGAAAGAGGTATTCAATCAGTCACATCCGAAAGCTTAATTTAAAATTAAAACAATGAGTTCCATGATTCTACGTATGCACTCAGTTCATTTTGATGCTACTCAAAAACTTTTGGACTATGTTCAGAAGAAGGTAGACAAACTAGACACTTTTCATGACAGAATCGTTGATGGCGAAGTAGTGATGCGCCTTGAAAAGAGTCATTTAAATAAAAAGGAGGTGTTTGGAAATAAAACGGTGGAACTGAAGATAAATATTCCGGGTCAACAACTTTTCGTCAAAGATTCCTCCAACACCTTTGAATCAGCAGCAGATTTGGTAGTGGACCGGATGTCGCGACAGCTAAAACGAAATAAAGAAAAAAGACAGGTAAGAAAAGTCAACCTGGATGCGAACGGGTTATAAACCAAACTGATCTTTTAGTTTGTCTACATAGTCCAGTTTTTCCCAGGTAAAGCACTCAACTTCCTTATCACAGGTACGCTTGACGTATTCTTCCCCGGATGAAGTACTCCTAACCTCAAGACTTTGGAGCGATACCTGTTTTCCGAATGGTTTCCTACCCATATGACCATAAGCGGCGGTTTCGAAGAAAATCGGATTTTTCAATCCCAACCTGTCGATGATCTTTTTTGGACGCATATCGAATATCTCCCGGATCTTTTCTGAGATTTCGGAGTCAGAAGACTTTACACGGCTGGTGCCAAAAGTATTAACCGAAAGCGAAACCGGGTTGGCTACTCCTATGGCATAAGCTACCTGCACCAATACCTCTTTAGCCACGCCGGCAGCTACCAAATTCTTGGCAATATGCCTGCAGGCATATGCTGCACTACGGTCAACCTTAGAGGCATCTTTACCAGAAAATGCGCCGCCACCATGAGCGCCTTTACCCCCGTATGTGTCTACAATAATTTTTCTTCCGGTAAGGCCTGCATCACCGTGAGGGCCACCTATAATGAATTTACCAGTAGGATTAATATGATAGACAGTATCCTTTAGATATTCTTCAGGAAGTACCTGTGGAACAACATGGGTAAGAATGTCCTGCTTTATCCTTTCCAGCATAGCCCGGTCCGCTTGTTTACGGGCGTCTACTGAACCGTTCTCCGGAAGTATAAATTCGTCATGCTGGGTAGAAATGACTACCGTATGTATCCGGTTAAGCACGCCACTATCGTCGTACTCGACAGTGATTTGAGACTTTGCATCGGGCCTCAGGTAAGGCATCAACTCAGGCTGCTCCTTTCGTATACTTGACAGGCGGTGTACTAACTTATGTGAATAGGCAAGAGCCATAGGCATGAAATCGGAAGTTTCGTCGGTTGCATACCCAAACATCATTCCCTGATCACCGGCACCTTGCTCTTTTCCTTCTGCTTCATCAACACCCTGAGCTATGTCCGGACTTTGACTATGAAGCGTTACCATAACCCCGCAGGATTCCGCATCGAATTTATAGTCATCCTGGTTGTACCCGATACGCTTTATGGTTTCTCTTACTATTTCCTGTATTTCAACATACGCATTGGTGGTTACCTCTCCTCCAACCACTACCAGCCCTGTGGTGACAAATGTTTCACAAGCCACCCTTGATTCAGGATCCTGAGTTAACAAAGCGTCAAGAATTGCATCGGATATCTGATCCGCAATTTTATCGGGGTGTCCCTCTGATACGGACTCTGAAGTAAATAGATAAGCCATTTGTGGTATGAATTAGGGGACAAATTTAGCTATTAATTGTGATTAGCAAAGTTCTTGATATTTAAAAGTGGGAGGATCTTGCCTGCATGAGAAAAATGGTAGGTTTTTTATGTAAATCAGGAAGGTGGTTGCGCCACTTTTCAACAGTTGTAGTGATAATAGCCTCGGATGTATCGGTAATATCCGAAGCAAAACAAATCAGCGTTTCAAGATTACATTGTTCAACAAGCTGAACGGCCAAACTTTGGTTTCGATAAGGGGTCTCCATGAAAATTTGTGTTTGTCCTGTTTTTAAGGACTCGTTTTCAAGAAGCTTTATTTTCTTTAGGCGAAGGGTTTTATCAATTGGTAAGTATCCATGAAATTCAAAGTGCTGTCCATTCAGCCCGCTGGCCATTAATGCCAGAATTATCGAAGACGGGCCCGACAAAGGAACCACACGAATCTGATGGTGGTGTGCCCAAAGAACAATCCTATTCCCAGGATCGGCAATTGCAGGGCAGCCCGCTTCTGAAATTACGCCAATCGACAAACCTCTTTCAATCGGCGACATCAAAGCGGAAATTTCAGAGTTGGCCGTATGCTTATTAAAAACTTCGAATTCGATAGTTGAAACATCTCTTATATTTAAGGAACTGATAAATCTTCTGGCCGAACGGATATTTTCCACCAGGTAGTAGTTCACTTCTGAAATTACTTTTCTGACCTGCGCAGTGATTACCTGATGCTGGCTATCGGGTGCTATTGTGCAGGGGATTAAATAAACTAATGCTGTTTGATCGGTCATATTGATAATCTTGGCCAGATAGGAAAATTATAAGCAATAAGCTAAGTAATGCTATTTCAGAAAGCGTAATACCGTGCTTATCAATTCAGCCGGTGCCTGTGCGTGCACCCAGTGACCTGCTGACGGTATGGTGGTAATTTCTGAGTTCGGGAATTGTAAGCGAATTTGTTCAATGTCACTTTCAGATATATAGTTGGAATTCCCTCCTTTAATAAATAAGGTTTCATTTCGTATGATATATGATTCCGGGAGCGCTTGCCCAATATTTTCGATTTGCTTATCAATTACTGCCAGATTGATCTTCCACTTAAAATATCCACCCTGGCTTCTTTTTAAATTCTTCAGCAGGAATTGGCGTACTGGTTCTTCCTCTACATATTGCTTTAGATTTTGATCTGCGTCACTACGAGATGATGTTGTTTCGGGGTGTAGTGATATCAGTCCATCCAGAATTGTCCGGTGATGAACCGGATAGTACTTTGGACCAATATCTACCACAATTAGCTTATTCACTTTTACCGGATTATCCGCTGCATGAAACATAGCTACTTTGCCTCCCATGGAATGCCCCAGGATTGAGTAATTCTCCAGATTTAAATGGTTTACCAGCCGTTCGATGTCCCTGGACATTGATTCATAATCAAATTGATCATCATGGAATGATTGTCCATGGTTTCTGAGATCTACCAGGTACAGCGTGTATTCAGTTGCTAGTTGCCTGGCCACGGTCATCCAGTTATCAAGCGACCCAAACAGACCATGTAAAATAATCAATGGTGGACCCTGACCAAGAATTCGATGATTTAGTATCATTTATTTTAGTTGCCTGAGGTAAAGTTGAATGGTATTCTCCAATCCATAATACAGAGAATCGCAGATAATGGCGTGCCCGATGGAAACCTCCGCCAGGTGTGGAATACCTGACTTAAAAAATTTCAGGTTGTCCAAAGACAGGTCATGCCCGGCATTAATGCCTAACCCCAACCGGTGTGCAGAACCCGCGGCATCCTGGTAGCCGGAAATGGCTTTTTGAGGGCTCTTAGGGAATTGTACTGCATATTGTTCGGTATACAGTTCGATACGATCACACCCTATTTCCGCCGCTTTCTCGATATTCTCAACTACCGGATCAATGAAGATACTGGTTCTAATGCCCAGTGATTTGAGCTGTAAAATAATTTCTGTCAGCTGTTGCTGGTGTTTCCTGGTATCCCAGCCTGCGTCCGAGGTGACAACATCCGGTGCATCCGGCACCAGGGTGGCTTGGGTGGGCCTCACTTTTTCAACCAGGTCTAAATAACGTTGATCAGGATACCCTTCAATGTTGAACTCCGTAGTAACCACTTGTTTCAGGTCGAGCACATCCTGGTATGTAATATGACGCTCGTCCGGCCTGGGATGAACCGTGATACCCTGTGCTCCAAAAGATTCACAATCGATCGCAGCTTTTACTACATCCGGATTATTCCCACCCCGGGCATTGCGCAGGGTGGCAAATTTGTTAATATTTACGCTTAATTTGGTCATTGTTTGCCCTTAAAGGCAGTAAATTTAAGCAATTAAAAAGTTAATGAAAATGAGCTTAAAGAAGCATATCGAGGAAGACTTAAAAAATGCCATTCGAAATCAGAATAAGGATGAGACCAGGGCGCTAAGGGGAATAAAATCGATGATATTACTACTTGAAACGGAAAAGGGTGCAAGCGGTGAACTTTCCGAGGATGCCGAACTGGGTTTGTTGTCGAAGGCATTGAAACAAAGAAAGGACTCGGCCCAACTCTATAGCGAGCAAGGGCGAGAAGACCTGGCAGCAATCGAACTCAGTGAAATCGAGATTATCAATAAATATCTGCCCAAGCAGTTAACAGAAGACCAGCTAACAGAGAAACTTCGGGAGATTATCAGTCAACTTGGTGCCAGTGGACCAAAGGATATGGGTAAAGTTATGGGATTGGCAAATAAAAGCTTGAAGGGTAAAGCCGACGGAGGCACTATTGCTGGCATCGTGCGAACACTACTAAACTGAGTTGTGAATACCACAGACATCATTTTGCTTTTAATCATTGGCTTTGCAGGTTATCGGGGGTATCGAAGAGGTTTTCTGGTCAGCTTATTATCAATAGTCGCGTTCCTGGTAGCAATAATTCTCGCATTCATGTTTATGGATTGGGGAGTAAGAATACTTGATGAAAAGCTGGATGGATTTACTGGTTTTCTTCCATATTTGGCATTTGTACTAATATTCTTATCAGTTGCACTGGGTATAAGTTTATTGGGCAGGGCGCTAAAAAAGGCTATAGACCTGACACTTTTGGGGAGCTTTGACAATATAGTTGGCAGTTTGTTAGGGGTAACTATATGGGTTTTCGGACTTAGCATTTTTATATGGTTGACTGGGAGCATGGGAATAGAGATTCCCAATTCCTGGACGGGTGATTCAATACTTTACCATAAAATTGAGACTGTGGC
>BQJT01000021.1 GCA_021604845.1 Cyclobacteriaceae bacterium | reverse complement strand
TTTGCCCCCAATCCATGTTGTTTACGATCTCTTCCAGTTCATCTGCTGAATAGCCAATGGAATACAAGCCACCAACAATACTCCCCATACTGGTGCCGGTGATAAAGTCGGGTGTAAGCCCTGCCTCCTCCATGGCTTTTAACACGCCCACATGTGCAACCCCCTTGGCGCCTCCGCCACTTAATACCAGGCCAACTTTTGGTCTTTCACTTTGTGCCAAAGCATTAAATAGCAGGGGAGTAAAGGCCAGCGCCAGCAATAGTGATCGCAAGAGAGGTTTTAGTGATGGATGCTGTCTTTTAATTAGAGTCATTAGTTCTTAATATGGGATGCAACCGGCCGTCTACAGGGGCGATGGATATTTATAAAAATAAAC
The DNA here is from genome assembly GCA_021604845.1 of Cyclobacteriaceae bacterium. Lineage (GTDB taxonomy): Bacteria > Bacteroidota > Bacteroidia > Cytophagales > Cyclobacteriaceae > SZUA-3. The sequence continues at coordinate 32,358 of BQJT01000021.1, read as the reverse complement.
AAAGCACCTGGAACACCTAAAATATCTTGAAAATTTGACCACAAAGTACTATTGATAGGGTTTTAATCGACATGATTGCGGTAGTCAATCAAGTACCAACCAAACAACCGGGAACCTGATATTATAAAAAAGCCCGTAGTAAACGGGCTTTAAGATTTGTTATTTATTTGTGCTTATCGCCGAATGGTGTGCGCCTTATCATATAGTTAAGCCCGTTGTTGTATGAATCCTGACTCAAACCAAAGGCATCTCTGGAATCTGAATATACATTGCTGCCTTGATCGTTATAGATACTTAATTCCACCTTACAATCATAATTCACAGTGGTACTGGAGGAACCGCTGGAAACTTCAGTTCCCTTATTTCGGGTATGACGCTCATCCGAAGAATAAGATTTGTCTTCCTTGTCCTTGTAAGTTGTTACCGCACTTCCGGTAGTCATGGTGCCTTCATTTTGGATATTGACCACCCCATAAGCCACGTATTCTACTCCTAAGATCGTCGCTACTTCCCCTGGGGCCATGGCTGCCAGCTGTCCTTGATCAATGTTGTTTTTTAATAATATTGAGGTGGTAGTACGGGGGTCCTGCACGGATATGCCCCGGGAATGAGATCTAAACGAATTCACCGCCTCATGTTGTATTTGAGTTCCCATGGTCTCTGCGTTTATTCCCGGGTCGTTTGATATCACATCGATCGGTACTACCGCCAACTTTCCTTTCCGCTCCTCAGCGGTTGAGGTTGCTACTGGTGCAGTTGCTACCGGTGCGGCTGAAGCAGAGACAGATGCCTGTGCAACTCCCCCAAATTCCTGTACCCGCCCGCTGGCAAACTGGATCTTTGAAATTTCCGACTTTTTTAAAGAGTACTCAAGTTCTTCACCGGAATGGACAAATTTTACCGCATTATCCTCCATAGCGGTAACTTTGCCCTGTTTAATATCACCGTTTGCCATCACCACTACATCATTCTGTGCAAAAATATCAGGTGCCGATAAACAAATAGCTGCTAATGTAAAAGCCGCAGCCAGGCTTTTTAATAATAGTGATTTCATGATTTTATAGGTTAGCGAGATTTAATTTATTAAAAACTCATGTTTTTAGAAAAATTAGACAGTACATTTTACTAACCAGTAAAGCGGATTACCTGACCATTTACTTAAGCCTGCTGAACCCAAAATCAAAACCCAGTTGATTAGCCCGCAGACCGTCATTGCGCCGGTAATGCGTATATCTCACGTCAATGCTATTGAATATGACAGGCTTCTTTTTGTTGAAAAAACGAAAGCGCCCGATTCCATATAAGGGAGACCAGTGAAATCCGGCACCAAAGCTGTGACTTTCGAATCTTGACAGATCGTAATCGGAGGTATAGTATTCATCAGTTAACGAATGTTGTTTATAGGGGGCAAAGTATGCCGCAGAAGTTTGAAAGTGGTATCGATAGAAAGGGTATAGTGTAAAGAACGTTCCTGGCTTTATCCTGGTTTCGATACTGGCGGAAACAGCATCAATTCCGAAATTGTCCCGATAATAGCGGGCAAAGGTACGCAGTACCAGGTGGTCGGTTAGGAAATAATTTAACCTAACTGATATTGGTGTTTTAAACCGATTTTCAGGAAGTAATTCAATTTTTGCAGTGTCCTGTTCTCTGAAATATACCCGGTGAAACGGAGTCGATAACAATCCCCTTTGATATACCAGTTCTCCTGCCAGGTTCAACTGCATCCTTTTGTTCAATACTTGCAGGTAGTTAACTGAAAGACTATAGGATCTCCTACGGTCGGTATCCGGAAGTTTAGTACCCGGGTTTCTCAGTTCTTCAGGAATTATCAGTACCCAGTTATCGAAAAATACTTGCCCTCCAATGTTGAGCTGACTATTACCATTCAGGGATATCTGATTCCAGGAAGCATTAAACGAAGTTGATATATAATCTGACTCCACTGAACCTCCCCATCCTAAGCTATAGGAGGACCTTCGTTTTGGATTGAGCCTGGTATAGATAAATTGAAACTGAGATCGCACATCCGCACTGGATGCTGAACTTACTTTAGTGTCGATATTATCGGTTGAAGCTGACGAGTAATAGTTGACCGCTCCATTTACGTTCAGTTGTTGCACACTATCCAAAGGAATATTGATGATAAACCTTAAATCTCTGTCGGTCAGGCTTTCAGTGCCTATGCCTCCGGTCACTGCTGAATGATTGCCGTCCTGATCATAATATCCAAACATAAAATTTACATCCACCGCTGACCCTATGGTGTAATTCTCGACCTTGGTTCCTCTGGATACTTCAGAACTTTGTGTATCAAGGGACTGGCCATTAAGGCTAATGCCCAATAACTGTATGCTGAATATCAGAATTAATTGCAGCCGCATCCACCGCCGGTTTTACCGCCATTTGCTCCTGAAGCGCCTTCCCGGAAACTTTGAAAGTCTACCTCAAATGTCTGAACCAGTGGCAATTCCAGCGTCATGTCCCGATCATTGAGGTACATTTTCTGGTAGCTGTCCACTGATACACAACCCGGTAGCAGCAGCAGAAAACACCAGAAGTAAAAAGAAAGGTAGATTTTGGAGAACGCCCTATAATTTTTTTTATACATGAGCCCAACTATTCGGAAGCGAAATATTTTAAAGTTAAATTTTTTGATTGTAACAACCGATCATCAGCGGTAACTATCAACCCTTCGATGTGGTTGAGTTGATTGATCAGTTTCATTCCATTATCCGAACCCAATACGTAAACTGCGGTTGCCAGGGCATCCGCTAATTCCGCATCGGCACAAAGAATGGAAACACTCTTTATACCGGTAGAGGGATATCCACTTCTAGGGTCAATTATATGCCCGAATCGTTGTCCGTTGTAGGTGAAAAACTTTTGATAATCCCCTGAAGTAACCAAAGCCATATCCTGAAGACTTAACCATGCCAGAATTTCATCCTCCTTGTTCGGGTCAGCAATACCTATAGACCAGGGGGTTCCATGCTTATTTTTTCCCCAGGTGATTAGATCTCCACCAGCATTTACCATACCCGATTCAATTCCTGTTGATTTCATTACTTTCATCGCCCGGTTGGCTGCATATCCCTTTCCAATGGACCCAAACCCGATTCTCATACCGGTTTCCGGAAGATAAACCGTAAGGCTGTCTCTGTTCAGTTGTATTTTCTGATAGCCAATATTCTTAATCGCCGAAGCAATCCGGGAGGAATCCGGTAAATGATCTACTCGCTGACGCTGAAACTTCCATAGATCGTTTATACCTGCAAACGTGATATCAAAGGCCCCGTTTGTAAGCTCCGAAACTTTCAAACTACGAAAGATCAAGTCATACAATTCCCGGTCAATCCGGGTAATTGTTAGTCCCGCATTGGCATTAATCAGGCTGGTTTGAGAATGGGGTTTCCAGGAAGATATCAGGTTCTCGATTCTATCTATTTCCTGGTATGCTGCACTTATTGCTATGCCGGCCAGGGTGCTGTCAGGGGTAACCGCAATAACCTCGAACCGGCTACCCATCTTTAAGCTTACTTTGGAAAATTCTTGTTGGTCTGTTTGGGCATTGATGGAACCAAATAGCCCCAGAAAAATTAAAGCTGCCAGCCAAAAACTTATCCTGTCCGAATCCATAATAGTAATTTAAATATTATACCGGACACCAAATGACAGCCCCAGGCTAAATATCCGGTGTTTTTCGCCGGGCAATAGGTCTTCTTTGGTTGAAATCATCATTACCTGGTAAAATGGCCGGAGCGTTAGGCTCAGGCCACCCGAAAGATCGATTTTATTCAAAGCGCTCAACTCCGTTAAAAATTGTGTCTTAAAATTTGCCTTTTGTGGATGGGTGGTATCAATGCCAAAGCCGCCAGCTTTTAATTGCGGGCTTAAGCTGTATCTGCCATCTGAATACACATCGTACTCCGCAAGCAGGTAGTAGGTCCAGAATTGCACCACTTTATTCGCGATAGAATACTTCTGTCTTTGAGCCCTGGTATCTTCAAAAGTTTCCATGGTATTGTCGGTAAGAAAACTATATCCAAGTCCTGCACCAATGCCAAACCTATGAGGTTTAAACACAAACACTCCCTCAAATGAAATTTTCGGAACATTATCTGTGCGATCAATCCCGGCCCCGGTTCCCAATGTATAGATCCACCAGCCGGACGCAATTCCGGTAGCGAGTCCAAGTTCAACATTACCAGAACCGCCTGAAGGTTGGGCGGTGGCTACTGTGTTTAGTAATATTATTAGTAAAAGGGTAGCAGTACATTTAATCATGGATTCAATTTTGTACTCAGCTCTTCGATAAATGCTGCCTTTTGCCCTTGTTGGTACCCCGAAATTAGCAGCGTCTGCTCACTGGAGTCCATCAATATAACTTTGGGAAAGTCTCCGGTTGGGTTAAAAGTTTTTGCCAGCTTCGAATTTATTGATTGCTGGCTTTCCGATAACTGATTCTTCTTCTTACGGGGAAAGTCTGCCTTTAGCAATACCAATTCCTGCTGAGCCAATTCCTGGAACTCCGGGCTGCTAAAAACTTCCTGATCAAGCAAAATACAGTTGCGACACCAGTCAGAGCCGGAAAATACCAGTAGTATTCGCTTATTGTCTTCCCTGGCCCTGGTTTTGGCATCTTCCAGGTTATTCATCCAGGGCAATCCGGCACTATTGAAAGCTATAATTAATCCCAGGGTGAGTATTTTAATTGGTTTGCTTATCATGTTGTAGACTTGGTTATAACGCCTGGGTATATCCGGAAAGGTGAAATAGTAAAACCCACATGCAATTATAACAATCATTGATTAATTTCATGTTATGAAAACTTACCAACCTATCGATTGCAACTTCTATGACCACCTGGAAGCATTTGCAACCCGCAGGAAATACGTTCGGATCCAGTTTTTTAGTGATATACATGAATTTCAGACTACAGATGCAATTATCAAGGATCTTTATATAAGGGATGGCTATGAATTTATGTTATTGTCCGATGGAATGGAAGTCCGTTTGGACCGGTTGGTGAGTGTAGCTGGTATATTTGTCCCAGGCCGCGGATTTGATGGGATAAGCTGTGAATGTGATTAGTCTAGTGGGTGATTTGGTGAATTGGTGATTTTGTGAATTAGTGAATTGGTGAGTTGGTGATTTGGTGAATTGGTGAGTTGATGAATTGGTGAGTTGGTGATTTGGTTTTCTGCTTTAATTAAATGCAAATTCCGCTAGTTGACATAGAACCCTTAAGCAGTCCCTCTGGTGATACTTCACAGGTAGCTAAGGAGATTCATCGAGCCTGCAGAGAGCATGGATTCTTTTATGTTGTCGGTCACGGAGTAAGCAAGAAGCTGCAGGATTCCCTGGAATCACTTAGCTGGAAATTTTTCAACCAGCCTGAACAAGTGAAAAGTCAAATTGCCATGGAACTGGGTGGCAAGGCCTGGAGGGGCTACTTTCCGGTGTTAAGCGAATTAACTTCCGGGAAACCTGATATTAAGGAGGGGTTGTATTTCGGGGAAGAGTTGTCTGCACATGACCCACGGGTAAAATCAGGTCTACCATTGCATGGAGCTAATTTGTTTCCTGATATACCTGATTTTAAACAATCCGTGATTGATTATCTGAATTCCATGTCCCAACTTGGCCGGTTATTAATGCGCGGAATTGCCATTAGCCTGGATCTTCCCGACAAACATTTCGAGCAAACAATCATGTCAGATCCGTTGATTTTATTTAGAATTTTCCATTACCCGGCAAAGTCATCTGTCACCGATCCGGATGCTCATTGGGGTGTAGGAGAGCATACAGACTATGGAGTATTAACCATATTAAAGCAGGATGCTGTTGGTGGTTTACAGGTTTTCAACAAAAATCGTTGGATCGATGCGCCCTACCTGGAGAACAGTTTCGTGTGCAATATCGGCGATATGCTCGATAGAATGACCGGAGGATATTATCGCTCCACACCTCACCGGGTTCAGAGTAACACCAACAAGGGTAGATTGTCGTTTCCTTTTTTTTATGATTTAAACTTTACTGCGGTACCAGCGGATTTGAACCTTAAACACCTGGGTCAGGAACGGGCGCTTTCATACACTAGATGGGACCAGTCAGATATTCAGTCCTATACCGGGACTTATGGCCAGTATCTGATACAGAAGGTTGGTAAAGTTTTCCCTATGTTGAAAGATAACCTGGGTTGATTCTTTATTTAATCTTAGTCATTCCTTATATTCATTTTAAATGAAAGCCATTTTAAGGTTATCAATTGCCCTGGCACTATTAACAACTATGCCCAGCTCCATAGCTTGGTCTCAGGGGGTACACTATGACTTTGATTCACTATTACAACACAATTCCCAATTTGAATCTCTGGCCAGTATAGTATTTGATACCTTTAAAATATTCGGCCCGGAGCAACCATTGGAATTCACTGTATCCACGGATTTAAGGGCACTGGCTAAGAATAAGTACGATGACGAGTATCAGACTGCAGATGTAATCTTCAACCTCTGGGACACCATAAACATATCACGGGAGATCAGGATAAAGCCAAGAGGAGAATTCCGCTTGAAAAACTGCAGTAATCCTCCACTCAGGGTGAATGTGAAGAAAACTGAAGAGGTTTTTCAACTGTTGGACGGATTAAGCAAACTTAAAATGGTGGTTCCCTGTAAAGGGGCAAGCAGCTATCAACACTATATTCTCAATGAATACATGGCCTACAAATTGTATAACATTATTACAGAAAACAGTTTTCTGGTGAGATTAATTAAGGTCCATTATTACGATACAGGAGGTAAGGTGAAGGAAGGTGAAGCTTATACTTTCATAATTGAAAGTGAAAAAGCCATGGCTAAAAGACTGGGATCGATTCCTATCGATAACGAGAAAATAAACGCCAGATACCTGGATCCGGAGACAGCGGCAGTATTGTATCTATATCAATTCATGATAGGCAATACGGACTGGTCGGTACCTGGTTTACATAACATGAAACTTATTAAAACTTCAAACGTCACCAGGCCAAATCCTATTCCTGTCACCTACGATTTGGATTATTCAGGGTTTGTCAACGCTTCATACGCAATTCCAGGAGATCATGTTTCTATCAAAGAAGTCACCGAACGTGAGTACATGGGATATTGTTTGCCTCCTGAGCATATGGAAAAAGCTTTTGACCTGTTTATTCAAAAAGAGCCGCAGATAATAGCTGCTGTTGAGAAGTTCAGCTTGATCAGCGACCGCCAGAAAAAAATTTGCCTTAATTTTCTGGACGAGTTTTTTGAAATAATTAAAAACCCCAGGAGCAGGGAAAATCGCATTATCGCCAGGTGTAAGAAATAGCTTTCCTTATCCGCTGAACCTCATTATTGTGGCAGTCCGTTTCCCGGGAACAGCCCGATGTTTGCTTTGGGTATCACTGCGCCGAATTTTGCATTGATGGCTTCGATAAACACATTTGCGGTTACCGCATACCCTCTGGAATTCGGATGTACTCCATCTTCAGAAAAGATCCCGGTGGGTGGTGCCAGCCCGGCAGAAACTGCAACTCCATCGATAAGTTGCGGACCCTGGTCTACCAGGTCCTTGTAGGCTTTATTAATATCCGCAAATGCCACCCGGTCATCTACTCCGATGGCGGATATGGTATTGAGAATTATTGCATTGAAGGCATCAGTACTGGCCTGCACTTCTGCTAATTCGTGTGCCAGCAAAGTAAACCGATCTTCTAAAGGAACGGCCACACCAATTATACTCAGCGGGTTATTTGGGTCTGCCAATGTACCTAGAACAACACCTGCGGTAAGTCCTATAAGATCGGCCTCTGTTGCTTGCCTGATAGCTGGTAGACCCAGCCCTGACAGGTCAGTTAATGTTTCATCTGCTACCACTATTCCATTGGTTCCTGCTGCGAATTGTATGGTTCTACGCTGTGCTTCTTCCGCAGTTATCAGACCGGCACCTGCTGCCTGGGCCAAACCGCCGTTGTACAAGGAGTAAGCCTGATTTGCCAGATTAATCAAAGGATCTCCATTTGCAAAAGGGATTGCGTTCCAGGGTACCAGTTTAAAGTAGGGAAGAGAGGTTATATCAGGGACGTTTGCCACCACACCTTGGATATCCGGGTCTGTTGTTATGATAGACAGCGCAGCACCATACTGAAAGGCAAAATCCGATGCTGAAGTGAGCGGTGCCTGTCCCGATGCCCCGGTAACCGCATATAGTAAAACGTCATTGCTGCCCAACCACATAGTAAAGAAACTGCCCCCGGCAGCAACCGCATCGCCTATCATGGTGGAAGTGCCAGGATTGGAGGCGAACCGCGCATAGAAAGGGTTAAAGCGGGGATCCAGCCCCGCCAGGTTCCAATCACCGGTTTGTGGAATCAGCGCCTGTCCAAGCAGTACTCCTGGCACGCTAAAGTTATTTATCGGTGCCCCTGTGTATACAAACCCGGGGTTTACAGTTGGAACAGGTACCGCGCCCAGGTCAGAATCAGTAGGGGAGGGAAGAGGAGGGTTTCCTGCCAGAATAAGCCGCCCTTTGATTACCCAATTGGCTGGGTTTGCATCCGACAAATCCGAAAATAGGCTATTAAAGCCATTTTCGCTGTTGATTTCGGGTTGCACAAATTCCCCGCCTCCTACCAAAGAAAACTGCTGTGCTAGTATATTTCCCAGTGAATTCATTTGACCGGCATCAAACAGGGCATTGGATTGGAATCCTGCGGTGAGCGAATTCCCAAGTACTACAAACTTAGTAAAGTCAGCGCTTCCGGGACTTGGATCTGGTGAGGGTGGTGGAATTGGAGTATTTGGAGGGGGAAATACCGGCCATTCCTGTTCACAAGACCCGAAGGCCACCACCATCGCCAATAAAGGAATTATATATTTTAAGCTTTTCATTTGATTTTCGATTAATTCAGGAATTGATCAAAAGTGAGTGCCACATAATATTGAGATCCTACAAAACCAGCCCCAATATTGGTACGGTAGTCTCCGGAAAACAGATTGGTGCCACCTACTTTAACCACCGACTTAATTGCTTCAATCTTATAATTAACCTGTAAGTCGAACACCCCGTACTCAGGAATCTCACCTACACCAAAAGTAGACTCCCAGAGGAATGCATTCTGCCACCTAAAGCCTGCATAAAATCCCAGGTTATTCCCAAGGTTCCGGTTACTGACACTGAAATTTAGTTTATGTTCTGGAGTATTGAATCCGGCAACAAATCCCTCAGCCAACTCGCCGTCAACCCCAAACTGGATCCAGTCATAACTTCCGCTTACAGTGTATCCTTTTCCGATTCTCCAGGTTAGTCCCAAACCAATCCCATCGGAGTGGACATCGTTGCGGACATTGACGTAAGGGCTTAATAGGATATTGGTGCCGCCAACCACATTTCTGACTGTATCACCGCGTCGTACTACTGCTCCCGCACTAAGTACCGCCCGGTTAGCGATAAAGTCCTTATAATTATTATGGTAATAATTGAAGTCAACTAGTACCTGGCCGGCAAATATGCCTTTATAACCAATCTCATAGGCAGTGAGTTGCTCCGGTTCAACATAATCGATACTAACCGGCTGACGTGTATTCGGGTCCAGGGCACCAGCGCCTCCGCTTCCATTGTGGATGCCATAACGTGCAGCATTTTTTTCCGTACTTCCCACTAAGATTCCTTCTGGTGTGGGAAACCAAATAAACTGAGATTGTGAATCGGGGTTCCTGAATCCTGTTTGGAACGAGGCCCTTAGGAAATGATTATCATTAATGCTGTATACTGCAGATAACCTGGGGTTCAACTGCCCCTCGAAGTTTTCATTTTTATCGTAGCGGAGTGATCCGGTGAGCTTTAGTTTGCCCAGTACTTTACTAAGCTGAACGTACGCCCCCCATTCGCTGATGTTTACTCTTTCAAATCCTCCTCCTTCTTTAGGGTCTTCGTCAAAAATCGTCCCTCCGGACCAAATGCTGTATCTTCTGAAATTGCCTCCAAGCAGTATTTCAACCCAGTCAATCTGATTTTTAAAATTATAATTACCCTCAATGTGCAATAAGCGGGATCCTTCAATAAACCCGGCGCCATTTTGATCTATTTGTAAATTTGCGGTACGGGTTGCTTCAATATGATTTTCTAATTCAGCGGGAGTAAGGTTATTTCGTTCCGTATCTGCCTGGGACCGGGCTGCTGCATGGGCCGCGTCCTTGTCTCCTGCCGGTACGCCCGGAATCAGGCCCTGGAGGGCTAATACATAGGTGCCTAAATAAGTAGGCACCCACTCGGACGAAGATGGGGTGATTCTTTCATTTACAAAACCTCCGAGCGCGTTCATATTGTATGAGTCGCCGTCATCGGTTTGTGTATGGTAACCACGAAGGAAAAAATTATCTCCCCTTAATTCAAGTTTATGAAACTGCTGGGTAAAGTCCCGCAGTATAAATTTTGCAGAACCCTGGTAAATCGAACTACCCAGGCCATATCGATAATTATAGAGGGCCTCTACCTTATCGTTTAACCTGTAATGCAGTGCAACGTCACCCTTAATGCTTTTTGCATCTCTGCTGTCAAGTAGAATTTCTTCAGTAAATCCGGTTCTTCTGATATCAATATCTCCCAGAGGGGCCAGGTTGGGGTCACCGGTTAAATCCCCCAGGTTGCCGGCAATTACGGTTTCATCTCCATAAGTATTTAACCCGTCGAAGTTCGGGGCGCCTTCCGGGTTACCGGGAATTACCCGGTCAGTTGTGTAGTCATTCCCGATCCAATCGGTGGCCGACAGGTAATTGAAATTGACCTTGAACGCGAACCTGTCATTAAATGCTTTTGCGTATCGGATGCCAAAGTTGTATAGGGGATCTGAACCGCCGGCGTCGGAATCCGTTACACCAAGTTTTACCTGGGCACTCAGGCCCTGATAGTCGAAGGGACTTTTGCTATTCATAAAGAGAATACCATTGAAGGCGTTAGGTCCATAAAGCGCAGAAGCCGCTCCCGGTACCAGCTCAACACTTTCCGCATCCAATTCCGATATTCCCACCAGGTTACCGGTGGGGAAATTTAGCAGGGGAGCCGAGATGTCCATTCCATCCACTAAAGTGACAAATCGCACATTGGCTATGGTAGCAAATCCACGGGTATTAATTGCATTGAAAGTTAAACTTCCGGTGCTGGTAGTAACTCCTTTTACATGCGACAGGGATTCAAAGAAATTCGGCGCGGCAGTTTGCTGAATAGCCAGTATATCTAACTTTTCAACCGTAACCGGCGATTGCATGATGTTCTCCTCTACCCGGGAAGCACTTATAACAATTTCCTGCCCAAGAAGGACACTTTCAGATAACTGTATACTGAGGCCACTTACATCCGTTTCAGTGATATCCACTGATTGCGTTTCAAAGCCAACCATCGATATCAGTATGGTAAATGGTGGAGGGTTTTGTACTTGCAGGCTGAAGTTACCTTCAATATCCGTTATAGTGCCTACCACATGGTCCTGAACAACAATATTTACACCTATCAGGGGTTCTTGCGTACCGGCTTCGGTAACATTACCTGAGATCGAGGTTTGAGCCTCTACAACCATTGAGTTGATCAATAGTATAAACAATACGATAAGATAATCTTTCATAAGCAGGTTGATTAAGCGCATGACATAACCACTATTTAGTTTTATTAAATGGGCTATTTATGCGATCCTTAGCAGGTCCGCTTATACAATTTATTAAATTATACGGTAATCGGAAGGATTAAAGTGCTAATACTTGGGCAGTAATACGGTCTGAAAGTAAGCAGACTATTGCCCGTTTTCCTGTTCCTTTTTGAGATATTCTACCAGTTTTTCACATAATGTATTCATCTCCTGTGAGATAAACTGATCACCGGTAGCGTTGAGGATACTTTGGGCCATACCTCCGATAGTATCAACGTAAAACCGTTTCATTTCATCGATGGGCATGTCTTTGGACCAGAGGTCAATACGCAGGGTATTCTTTTGCTGATGATCCCACAAGGAGATAGCAATTGATTTGGTTTCAGCTGGTTGGTCTTTCTGCTGATCGCTGGCCTGCCAGAATATTTTATCCGGAATATTTTCTTCGTCAAGTTCGACAGTAAAGTTAATTTCTGATTTTTTCACCGGTGCGTTTTTTAGTTCTAAAAAGTCATCTCGGGGACTTCCCCCTCTACGGTTAACCGCCCCTCAGTTGCCTGCACTATTTCATCCACAGTTACTCCGGGCGCCCGTTCAAGCAACCTAAATCCGATTTCAGGGTCTACCTCCAATACCGCCAGGTCAGTTACTACTTTCTTTACACACCGCAACCCGGTAATGGGAAGGGTACATTTCTTTAGCAATTTTGACACTCCGGATCGACTTACATGCTGCATAGCCACGATTATATTATCTGCGGAGGCTACCAGGTCCATTGCCCCACCCATACCTTTTACCATTTTGCCGGGAATTTTCCAGTTGGCTATATCCCCATGCTCCGAAACCTCCATGGCACCCAGTATGGTCAGGTCCACATGGCCTCCCCGGATCATCCCGAAACTTTCAGCGGAATTAAATAATGAAGACCCGTTTAACATAGTAACCGTTTGTTTGCCGGCGTTTATCAAGTCAGGATCTACCTGGTTCTTTGAAGGAAAGGGCCCGATACCCAGTAAACCGTTTTCGGATTGCAACACTACTTCGATCCCTTCGGGAATGTAGTTTGCCACCAGCGTTGGAATTCCAATACCAAGGTTAATATACCAGCCAGTTTGGATTTCCCTGGCGATTCTTTTTGCTATACCAATTTTGTCAAGTGCCATGGTTGTGGTTAATCAAGTGTGGTATATTGTTCAATCCGTTTTTCATAATTGGAACCCTGAAATATTCTTTGCACGTATATCCCCGGCGTATGCACCTGATTAGGATCCAAAGAACCGGCGGGCACAAGTTCCTCCACTTCAGCAATGGTTATCTTTCCAGCGGCGGCCATCATTGGATTGAAATTCCGTGCGGTTCCTTTATATATCAGATTCCCTGTGGTATCGCCCTTCCAGGCTTTAACCAAAGAAAAATCAGCTCGTAACCAGGACTCCAGTAAATAATCTTTTCCATTAAAATTCCTGACCTCCTTGCCGGCGCCAACTTCAGTGCCTACCCCCGCTGGGGTGTAAAACCCGGGAATTCCTGCTCCACCGGCTCGGATACGCTCCGCAAGTGTGCCTTGTGGCAGAAGTTCTACTTCAAGTTCTCCGGATAAAAGCTGTCTTTCAAACTCGGCGTTTTCCCCTACATAACTTGAGATCATTTTTACCACTTGTCTGGTCTGCAGCAATAATCCAATGCCGAAATCATCAACCCCGGCATTGTTTGATATACAGGTTAATCCTTTAACGCCTGATTTGAGCAGCGCTGTAATGCAGTTTTCCGGGATCCCGCATAGTCCAAACCCTCCCAGCATTAAAGTGCTCCGGTCCCTGATATCATTGATTGCAATATCTGCGTTGGCTACTAGCTTGTTAATCATGGTACCTATAGATGTTTATGCAGGATTTCTTCAGCTTCGTTACGGTCCTGATGTAGTTGATCTGTTAGTTCTTCCAAGTTATTGAATTTCATTTCAGGCCTTAATTGCTTAACTACCTGTACATTCAGCCGCTCATTATATAAGTTTCTATCCAGATTGAATATATGCACTTCTATGGTCCTGCTGGCTGAACCTACAGTGGGTTTGACCCCTATATTCATCATTCCGGAATATTGATTACCATCAACTGATGCAAGCACTGCATAGGCGCCATCTGAAGGTATCAATTTGTAGTCTTCAGTAATTTCCAAATTGGCTGTAGGAAATCCAATTTTTCTTCCCAATTGTTGACCTTTAACTACTAATCCTGAAATCCCATAAAACCTGCCCAGCAGTTTATTCGCCAGGTGAATTCGGTGATTCAGTATATATTCCCGAATTTTTGTAGAGCTGACAGCAATATGATCCACATCCTTTCTCGATATTTCTTTTACTTCAAATCCATAACGCGAAGCGTTGGTTTGAAGATACTCAAAACTTCCTTCCCGGTTCTTTCCAAAGCGGTGATCATATCCGATCACCAGTTGTTTAGTACCGATTTTTTTCACCAGAATTTCTTCGACGAACTCTCCTGAAGTTTTTTGAGAAAACTCCCTGGTGAAGGGTATTCTGATAAGGTGATCTATTCCTAATGACCGGAGCAACTCCGCTTTTTCCTCGAATGTTGTCAGCAGCTTCATTGAGCTTCCGGGATTCAGCACATACTTTGGATGAGGCCAGAATGTAATGATTACCGTTTCTCCTTGCTTATCCGTTGCCAGGTGCTGCAACTTCTTGATAATCTTCTGATGTCCCTGGTGTACTCCATCGAAAGTACCTGAGGTTACTACCGGGTATTGGATCTTTTCGAAAGCCTTAATTCCGTGGTAGATGCGCATAAACTTAGGGAACTTTGGAGGTTTGCTTCAAGAACTCATCCAGGTCATAAGCATCTTCCAGTATATAAGGACCAATGCGGGTTCTCACCAACCTGCTCAGATAGGCTCCCGTATTCAATTGTTCTCCAAAATCCCTGACCAGACTCCTGATATAAGTTCCTTTTGAGCATACTACCCTAAAGTGAACTTCGGGTAATTTGCACTCAGTTACCTGAAATTCCTTTATTTCAACCCTGCGTGGTTCAATTTTCACTTTTAACCCTTTTCGGGCTTTAGTATAAACACGCTGTCCGTCCACCTTAACTGCCGAGTATATTGGTGGTGTTTGCTCAATCCCCCCAATAAAGTTCCCGGTAGTATTCTTAACCACATCCTCGGTGATGTTAGAGATATCCTTTTCAGAATCAAACCCGGTTTCAAGATCTATTGACGGAGTAGTTTTGCCTAAAACCAGCGTGCCTTCGTATTCTTTTTCAAGGGCCTGATACTGATGGATTTGCTTGGTCATTTTACCGGTGCATAGTATAAGCAGTCCGGTAGCCAGTGGGTCCAGTGTACCGGCATGGCCAATCTTTTTAACCCCAAGAGCGCCTCTGAGCTTCTTCACTACTCCAAATGAAGTCCACTGGTAGGGTTTGTTAATCATCAACATACTCCCTTGCTGTGATTGGTCTGTGCTAGTCATATAGTTAACAGAATTGTAATACTACCAACTATGAAACAATAGAAAGCGAAATATATCAGTTTTCCCTTTTTGACGATTGAAATCATCCATTTGCAAGCGACCAGGCCGGTAATAAAAGCAGCAAGGAATCCAAAAGTCAATGTCCACACGGAAGTATCCCCTGAGGAACTTGGGTCACCTAAGAAATCAAGCAATTTAAGTGCTGAACCTCCCAGAATAGGAATCAATACCATAAGAAATGAAAATCTGGCCGCCTGCTCCTTATCTACACCTAATAATAATGCGGTGGAGATGGTTGCTCCGGACCTGGAAATACCAGGGAGTATGGCCAGTGCCTGTGACAATCCAATCAGCAGGGCCCGGCCCAGTGTAACCTTACCTTCTCTTGGGCGCGAATAGTAGGTCAGGGCCAAAAGCAGACCGGTAACCAATAACATAAACCCTACTAACAACACCTGACCACTAAAAAAACTTTCAATCTCTTTCTCATATGTTAATCCTATAATTCCCACGGGAACAGCAGAAAGAATCAGGGCACCAGAATAGTATACCGCCTCCTTCTTAAGTTGGAATAATTCGGAAATCAACTGGATCAGGTCCTTTCTGAATACTACTATGGTGCTAAGGCTGGTGGCGGCATGTACTACCACTGAAAAGAGCAGGCTGTTAGTGGATTGAACGTTTAACAGAGCACTTCCCAGTTCAATATGGCCGCTGCTGCTAATTGGCAAGAATTCGGTAAGTCCCTGGACAATGCCCAGGATAATAGCATCGACTGGGGTCATTTACTTTTGTCCGGATTATGAAGAATGGCAAAAAACTGGATTATAAATCCAGCCATCACCACCAGAGGGCCCAGTGTTAATCCCAGAAAGCCAAAACCATAAGGTTTTGTATCCAACGACATAATTACAAACCCAATTACCAGTACTGCTAAACCAGAAAGCATGATGATGTAATTCTTCTTTCCAAACGGCAATCCTTTATTACTCATTTTAATACAATTCGTCCAATGACATTTTTAAATATCTTCTAATGGCTCTCAAGGTGCTGAAAAAACCAATGAGGGCTCCAATAAAGATCAGTGATAAAAAAAGGATCAACACCTTATTGAGGTCACTGATGGTATTAAGATCAGGGATTTGAAACCTGGCATATTCCAGCAATCCGAACAAGAAAACTGATGCCAGTATCCCGGCCAGCAAGCCATGTGCCATCGACCGCCACAAAAAAGGTCTCTGAATAAATCCTCCGGTGGCACCGACCAATTGCATACTCCTGATTAGGAACCGCTGGGAAAAGAGTGCAAGCTTGATGGTATTGTTGATGAGTATTACTACTGTTAGCAGTAATACTATAAAGAACCCAATCAGGATCATCCCTATCTTTGCGGTGTTTTTGTTCAGATCGGCAATAATGCTGTCCAGGTAGCTAACCTCGAAGACACCGTTTATTGATTCTATTTCAGTTTTTACCTGCGCCAACTGCAGGCTATCCAGATATTCAGGTTTAAGTTTCAGCAGGTAAGCATTTCTCAAAGGGTTATGCCCCAGGAATTCTTCCGGGTTTTCTCCTGCTTTTAAGGTAAAGTCCTCCAAAGCCTGCTCTTTGGTAATAAATGTCAACTGGGGTTCATTGTCTTTTACCAGGGTAAATTCCTTACTGGCCAGTGTTTGCTGAATACCAATGATCCTGCTTTCAGAAAGTTGGTTTTCCAGGTAGACCTGCACCTCCATCTGCTCTTTTAAATATTCACTGAGTTTATGGCTATGTATAAACAGCAGACCGAATAGCCCCATTACAAAAAGTGCCAGTGTAATACTAAAAACTACACTGAGGTACGGGTAGGACCCGAGTTTTTTCTTTTTACGGAATTTCTTTTTATTCAAGGTTGAAATCTAATGGACCAAAGTTAAGCATTAATCCCTAAAAAGAGGTCAAAAAAAAATCCCGCCTTGCAGGGCGGGATTTTTAAAACAAGCTCAAATCTTATTTGTTAGCCTGAATGATCTCTAACTTCTTAATTATATCATGATCAGTTAGTTTCTCGAGCGGCGTTATCTGCTGCTGACCATCGATTATCCTGTAATAATCGCCATTGTAATAAATAAACAGTCGCTTTCCTTTGGTGGAGTTTAGTTCCAGAATCTCATACGGATTGTCCCTGAAATCCCCATATAGATATAATTTTCCACTGAAATACTGGTAGTGAAACATATCAGCATCCTTTCTGGCAGTTTCTACCGCTACTACACTGTTGTCAGCTAATCCGTCCTGGGCTAGTCCGGCGCTGGGGATCTGAATAGACTCCTCAAATCCGGTATCCTCAAGGATGGGCGTCATCAATTTAGGACTGTTAATAACCGGAGCTATGTTCTCTTCCACTGGCACTTTCTCTTCACTGGGAAGCACGGTGTTTTCTTTTACCGGCTCTCTTACCGTTTCTCTTTTAGTTTCTGCAATTTTCGGCTCTATTATCAGAGGTTCTTTTGTTGAAGTTTCCTGCTGATCCGTACTTACTTCCGGAAGTGCTTCGGTTATCACTGTTACGGGCTCATCGGTGCTTTCTATCGATTCAGTAACCAGTTCGGTTTCATTTACCAGAACAGCATCTTCAGCGGGTGTGGTGAAATACAGGTATGTGCCAACTCCTATGATACCGGAAATTACTAAGGCAGCAGCAGCCTTCATTCCTATCATTGCAGTGGGGCCCATACCTACCGGTACCTGATCAAGTCTGGTTTTCAGTTGGGTTTTTCTGAAGTCCCTGAGGTTATGAATGATGTCTTGTTGAAGTTCGAACTCAGACCGCATCAATGGATCGGTATGAAGCTGCTTTTCGAACTGCTGCATCTCACCCGGGTTCATTTGACCGTCCAGGTAGGAGGCGATTTGTTCACTATATTTTGAATATTTACTCATGTCAGTCTAAGAAATCACTGGCTTTGTATATGGATTTCACCAATTGATCCAGTCGTTTTTTGCATTTATATTTTTTCGTCTTTGCAGTATCAGTACTTGAAAAATTAAGTTTGTCCGCAATATCTGTCATGGACATACCATCGAAATAATAATAGGTAAGTACTTTCTGACAGGTATCGCCCAATTGTTCAATACACTCCCTTATCACTCTGCTCCTTTCATCTCTGTCATGGTCAATGTACTCGGTCCGATCGACGGCCTCATTACTCAACCTACTTTTCCGGTCTAGTTCTTTTCGCCAGAGATTCTGGCAAATACTATAGAGATAAGTACTTAATTTCGATGTCAATACCAAATTACCGCTTACAGCCTTTTGCCACAATACGATGAGGGCTTCCTGATAAATATCCTTTGCCTCATATTCTGTACCGCTATTCGAACTAACCAATTTAATCATCATTCGATAATACTTCTGGTACAGATACTCCAGGGCAGATTCATCTCCTTTCCTCATTCTTGCCAAAATCTCAGCATCTTTCATGTCCTCTGCCTGTTAGTTAATACAGTTTCAAAGTAAAATGTAACCGGTGTGCTCATCATTTTAAAATGGGAGTCTATTTACAGCTTCAATTGTGGCTAAAATTACGGCTAAAATCAGTCATTTACTAAAATAAAGTCCGCAATCAAATTCTAAAACTTACATGGTAATTTTTGGCATTATTATCATGAACAGATTGTTTTCAGGGCCTTAAAACCATGACTGGGGGTTCTGTAATTGTCAAAGCAGCAGGTTGTATGAATTTATGAAACGTTACTCCGTCATATCCTGCTCTCCGAATTCAATTCTTACATAAATGAGCTTTCTTTAAATTTATCACCGTATATATTTCAATTCATTATCCGAATTGACCAATAAAAATATCCCCAACAAAAAAGGAGTGGCACCTTGGTGACCACTCCTTTACT
This sequence comes from Cyclobacteriaceae bacterium, assembly GCA_021604845.1. Taxonomy (GTDB): domain Bacteria; phylum Bacteroidota; class Bacteroidia; order Cytophagales; family Cyclobacteriaceae; genus SZUA-3. Next base: position 13,318 of record BQJT01000021.1, on the reverse strand, counting down.
AACGTTATTCAGTTAGATTAAAGTTTCTCCGGATGATTATGTTCTGAATCTCCTTCAAGGGTAATTTCTTTGGCTTTGTCAAGTGAGGAAGTATCGTGATGATCTATCACCGCAATATGAGGGGCAATTACCAGAGAAACAATGGACATCAATTTTATAAGAATATTCATAGAAGGTCCTGATGTATCCTTAAATGGGTCACCCACCGTATCGCCGGTTACTGATGCTTTATGTGCTTCGGACCCTTTATACTGCATTTCCCCATCGATCTCAACCCCCTTTTCAAAAGATTTTTTGGCATTGTCCCAGGCTCCTCCTGCGTTATTCATAAAAATACCCATCAACACCCCGGAAACAGTAACGCCAGCCAGTACACCTCCCAGCACTTCCGGGCCAAATGAGAACCCAATGAGTACCGGTACGATAAGCGCAATGGCACCTGGTGCAATCATTTCCCTGATTGAGGCCTTGGTAGATATCGCAACACACTTTTCGTATTCCGGTCTTGCTTTATGTTCCATTATTCCGGGTATTTCCCGGAACTGCCTGCGTACTTCAGTTACCATTTCCATAGCAGCCCGTCCAACGGCAGCGATCGCAAGTGAAGAAAATATATATGGTATAACCGCCCCGATAAACAGACCGGCAAGAACATCTGCCTTATAAATATCAATACTGTCAATCCCGGCTATACCCACGAAAGCTGCAAACAGCGCCAGCGCGGTAAGCGCCGCGGATGCAATGGCAAATCCTTTTCCCGCTGCAGCCGTGGTGTTGCCCACAGCATCCAGGATATCAGTTCTGTTCCGTACTTCTTCAGGAAGTCCACTCATTTCTGCAATTCCACCAGCGTTGTCAGCGATCGGTCCGAAGGCGTCAATGGCTAATTGCATAGCGGTAGTGGCCATCATTCCTGCAGCACATATGGCTACCCCATAAAATCCGGCAAGTTCGAAAGCGCCGTATATACCTACTGCCAGTACAATTATCGGGAGTAGGGTAGATTCCATTCCAACAGATAACCCTCCGATTATGTTGGTAGCATGACCTGTAGAGGATTGTTTAACAATTGAATTAACCGGCCGTTTTCCCATTGATGTGTAGTACTCGGTTATAATACTCATGAGTGCACCAACTACAAGTCCCAGGAATATTGCCCAGAATACAGCGGTATTGGTAAAGGCAATTCCTCGATGTACCAGGGATTCCGGAAGCATCCAGTGTACCAGAAAGTAGGACGCGATCACCGTGAGTATAATAGAGCCCCAGTTCCCCATGTTTAAAGCGGCTTGAACGTTTCCTCCTTCTTTTACTTTCACCAGGAAGGTTCCGATAATTGAAAAGATCAAACCCAAACCGGCTATAACCATTGGTAGCAGTATCGGGCTTAGCCCTCCAAACTGGTCACTGCTGGCATCGATTTCCTGCCCAAGCACCATGGATGCCAGTATAGTGGCCACATATGAACCGAAAAGATCTGCTCCCATACCGGCTACATCTCCTACGTTATCTCCTACGTTGTCCGCTATTGTGGCAGGGTTTCTTGGATCGTCTTCAGGAATACCGGCTTCTACTTTTCCAACTAAATCTGCTCCAACATCCGCGGCCTTGGTATATATACCACCGCCTACCCGGGCAAACAAAGCAATCGATTCAGCACCCAGTGAAAAACCAGCCAGCACTTCGATGGCAGTTCTCATTTCAACCCCGGTAACTGCAATTCCTTCCGGAACAAACATTTGAGTGAGTACTATGAATAGTGAACCCAATCCAAATACCGCCAGCCCGGCTACGCCGAGTCCCATAACGGCCCCTCCGGTAAAGGAAACCTGTAACGCTTTGGACAAACTGGTACGTGCGGCCTGGGTAGTTCGTACATTGGCTTTGGTTGCAATGTTCATCCCTATATAACCGGCAAGTGCAGAAAAGAACGCACCAATTAAAAATGAGATAGCAATAATCGGGTGAGAGTCCGGAACCAGCGTTCCGGAATAAGCTAATAAGATCCCGGTAATTACTGCAAAATAGGAAAGTACTTTCCACTCCGCTTTTAAAAATGCCATTGCCCCTTTAGCAATGTGCTCCGCCAACTCCTGCATATTTTCATCACCTGCATCCTGTTTGGTAACCCACGCAGATTTTATCGCCAGAACCACGATTCCCAAAATGCCCATCGCAGGAATTACATATACAAAATTATCCATAGTTATATTATTGTTTGCTTGATATTCGCGTAAAAACCCCACAAAGATAGAAGAACACTGCTGAATATAAAACCCCACGCAGGTATTAAGCGAAATGTATAACAAGTGGGGTGTTTACTTCACTCCATTCCTGAACTTATCCAATAGTTCGTTCAGTTTTAGGAGTTCGTTGGGCGACAGGCTGTCGAACAATTTATAGATCTCTTTGATTTCGGTATCCATTTTCTCCAGAAGCGCCAGTCCTTCCTGACTGATAACAATTTCAACTTCCCGTCGATCACTACGGCTTTGCTTCCTCGATATCAGCTTCTTTAACCGAAGCCGCTCAACAATCCTGGATGCATCCGACATCTTATCCATCATCCTGTCTTTGATCAGATTTAGATTAGCGGAATTAGGGTACTGACCTCTTAATATCCGCAGCACATTGAATTGCTGCCTGGTTATACCCCTGCTTTTAAAAAATCCAGCCATTCTGTTAATGAGAAAGCTGTGAGTGTATAGAAGGTTTACAAGAGTTTTATGATTCTGATTCAGGAATTTCTCCTGGCTTATTTCTTCCTCGATGCGCATAGCTGGTTGAACTTTACCAAGAGCAATTATAATGATTTATTGACTATTTATAAAATTAAGAAATTCTGACCGTGTGTTAGGTTCTCTGAACAGTCCGCTAAAATAAGCAGTGCCAGTAGTGCTATTGGTATCTCCAACCCCTCTGGAAGACACACAGAGGTGGGTAGCATCCACTACTACCCCTACACTTTCTGTATTGAGGGCTGATTTCAAGTCCTCGGCAATCTGCATGGTCAGCCGTTCCTGAACCTGGGGTCTTTTAGCGAAATATTGTACAATTCGGTTAATTTTGGAAAGTCCAATTACCTTACCACTTGATATATAACCCACGTGGGCTTTGCCGATTATTGGTACAAAATGATGTTCACAGTTGGAATAAAAGGTGATGTCCTTCTCTACAAGCATTTCGTTATACTTGAATTTATTGTCGAATAATTTCGCATGTGGTTTGTTATCGGGATTCAAGCCGCTGAAAATTTCCTTAACATACATCTTGGCAACTCTTTTGGGAGTACCCTGTAAACTGTCATCATTAAGATCCAAACCTAACACGTTCATGATCTCCCTAAAATGATGCTCGATTTTATCCATTTTATCCTTGTCGCTCAGATCGAATGCGTCTGCTCTTAAGGGAGTATCTGTTGAACTTGCAATATGCTCGTTATCAATTTCATTCAGGACAGTTTCACTCCCCGGGATACTCGACAATGTTTCTTTCGGTTTCATATAGTGTTATTTTTAATTCATACTGGAGGTCAATTCGCTTCCTTAACTTCTGCCAAATGACCATAGCAATATTTTCCGCTGTTGGATTCAATTGCTGAAATTCCGGCACATCCCGGTTTAGATTGCGATGATCGAAAGCGGTGATAATCTCTTCCCTGATCACGTCACTCAATTGCTTCATATCATATACATAACCGGTTTCTGGGTCCGGATGGCCGATTAACTTAACCAGCAACTCATAATTATGTCCATGGAAGTTGGGATTATTGCACTTGCCAAATACCCTATCATTTTTTTTGTCAGACCAATCTGGATTATATAATCGATGGGCTGCATTAAAATGTTCTTTCCTGATCACCGCCGTTCTCATAAGATCAAACATACATAAATGAAAAATTGTTTAATAATAACAGGTATATTTTACCAGCCGCTCCGATTCATAACCATTTTAACATTTTCATGATATGGAGGCTTTTTTTTATAATTGTATAATATATCGTTAAAAATATTGCAAAAAGAACAAATCATTTCCAGGTTGGAGTCCTATACCAAACAAAAAAAGAAGTTGTTTACCACTTCTTCGTTTCAGACTCATAGTATGGTAATACTCCATATAATCAGCCAAACCAAGCTGGATATCCCAGTATACTTCATTAATACTGGTTATCATTTTCCCGAAACCATAAGCTTTAAAGAGCAAGTTGCCAAAATCTTTGGACTGCGGGTCATTGACCTTTATGCAGAGACTCCAAAAATAATGCAGAAAGATTCTGGCGGGAAACTATTATTTGCCTCCGATCCTGACTACTGCTGTTATTTAAATAAAACGCAACCGATGGAGAAAGTTCTAAATTCTCATGATGTTTGGATCAATGGTGTTCGGAGGGACCAGAACAAATTTAGGAATACCCTGAAGGAAGAAGAACCAGCTCCATTTAACTGTATGCGGTTCCATCCAATGCTGGATTGGAATACCAGGGACATATTCCGATATATAAAGCAGCACGATATTCCCAGACATCCACTGGATGAAAAGGGATACCTAAGCATTGGCTGTGAGCCTTGCACCAGGAAAAGGCATCCCGATATTGATGAAAGGGAAGCACGATGGTACGGACTGAATAAAACTGAGTGTGGCTTGCACACCGATCTTATAAAGAAGCCATGAACGTATTAATTACCGGAGGAGCAGGGTATATAGGAACCGGGTTGGTTAGTCAGTTGGTGTCTCTCCCTGAAATTGAAAAAATTGTTGTATACGACAATCTTAGCCGGGAGAATTTCAGTTTTTTCCTGGGTGGAGGGTTGAAAAATGGACATAAACTGGATTTCATTGAAGGCGACATATTGGATTCCAGGAAGCTGCGAAAGCATCTTAAGGGAATGGATGCAGTAATACATCTGGCTGCCAGGGTTACTACTCCATTTGCAAACATTGACAGCCATTTTTTTGAGCAGGTAAACCACTGGGGTACCGCGGAACTGGTTTACGCTTTGGAAGAATCTGAGGTCAAGCGGATGATCTACCTCAGTAGTACTTCTGTTTATGGCAGATCCAAAGAACTGGCGACCGAAGAAAAAGTACCAAATCCCAGAACGTTTTATGGAATTAGCAAGTTACGCGGCGAGGAGCACGTTATGCGTTTATTCGATAAGATGCAGACTTTCATTATTCGATGCGGAAATGTATACGGTTATAACAAAAGCGTTCGGTTCGATTCGGTCATTAACCGATTTGTTTTCGATGCCAATTATAAGAAGAGAATTACCATAAACGGTAACGGCACCCAGGCGCGTGCGTTTATTCATGTTGACACAATCAGTAAGATACTGGCAAACTTGATCAAAACTGAGGTCAACCCAGGCATCTATAATGTATCCACCCACAACTATCAGGTTCTGGAACTGGTCGATGTCTTTAAGAATATTTATCCTGAACTGGAATTCATGTTTGTAAATCAGCATCTGAATTTACGAGGACTACGGATTCAGCCGAACATCCGGTTAATGTCCAATCTTGGCAGTGAAGTCGCCGGTGACCTGGAACAGGAGTTACGATCGTTCTTTAAAGAATTGCCATTTGGGGGCTTAGGTACACGCTAATCCACTTTTTCCTACCGTGTACAAATGCGATCAGGCCCTGTTCGAATATGAACAAAATTACCCCTGATTTTTTATAAGTTTCGAGCGATATAATTCTGGTAATCAGATAAATGCAATTTATGGCATAAGATTGGACTATCCCACCGTATAAAGCAAACAAGTCATGGGATACTTTAAAAAAATCAATGGAAACCCAGCCGATTTAAAGGTCTTTGTATATGACCAGGAGTTTCAATTGGTCTGCAGTGGGTGGTTCAGGGAGCGGAAAATGAAACAAGTATTGAACAACTGCTCATTGTTATTCAATATTGATAATTCCGGTTATTTTCTAAGAAAAAAATAAACTAAAACTCCGCCACTTTTGATGGGGGAGTTTTAGTTTATTTCAATTAACAAAGTTCCTGATATACTTCTCTAAGGTGATTGCCAATCATCTCAGCGTTACGACCTTCGATGTGATGTCGTTCCACAAAATGAATTAGCTCGCCATCCTTAAATAAAGCAATAGAAGGTGAGGAGGGAGGATAGGGCAGGGTATATTCCCTCATTCGACTTACCGCTTCGTGATCAACCCCAGCAAATACGGTAGCCAGTTTATCCGGTTGCTTTTCCGTATTTTGCAAAGATAATTTAACCCCGGGTCGCGCAGCGCCGGCAGCGCACCCACATACAGAATTAATTACTACTAAGGTGGTTCCCTTGTGGGATTCCATATGGGCATCAACTTCTTCAGCTGTCTTAAACTCGTCAAATCCGGCAATAGTAAGATCTTCCCTCATGGGGGCTACTAGTTGTTCTGGATACATCTCTATTCTATTTAATGTTTACAAAAATCCTAATTCTAATTTAGCTGCCTCGCTCATCATGTCCTGGGTATAGGGGGGATCGAATGTAAGTTCTACTTTCACATCATTCACTCCTTTTATACCTTTAACCTTTTCCTCAACCTCCACTGGAATTATTTCAGCGGCAGGGCAGGCAGGGCTGGTGAGCGTCATTAATATATACACATTATCAACAGGGTATACATTGATTTCATAAATTAAGCCAAGTTCATAGACATCAACCGGAATTTCGGGGTCATAGACCGACTTAAGTGCATCTACTACTTTTTCTTTTATTGAAGGTTCTTCACTCATGGGGATTATTTTTGTTCCTTGGCCATAAAAGCCAGTGCGTAAAGTTTCATTTGCTTTATCATTGCCGCAAGGCCGTTGGACCGTTGCGTACCAATAAAACGATTCATACCTATTTTATGAATGAAGTACAGGTCTGAATTCAAAATATCGTCAGGGTTCTGCCCCGACAAAATCCTGACCAACATACTAACCAGGCCCTTGGTAATCATGGTATTGCTGTCAGCCTGGAACGTTATCGTCCCTTGCTGGAAATTGGCGATCAGCCAAACCTTGCTCTGGCAGCCTTTAACAATATTGTCTTCTACCCGGTGTTTATCCGATAGCGGGCTTAGTTTCTTTCCTAATTCTATCAAATATTCCACGCACATATCCAGATCTCCCTCAAGTATGGAGAACTCATCAATTATTTCATCCTGAATATGGTTTATCGACTTCAATTTCTAAGTTTCTTTACAATGGCATCCAAAGATTCAACCAGCAAGTCTACTTCTTCAATTGTATTGTAAACAGAAAACGAAGCCCTCACGGTTCCTTCGAGTCCATAGCACTCCATCAGGGGTTGGGTACAATGGTGACCAGTTCTAACTGCTATCCCTTTGGTGTCTAGCATAACGCCAAGATCAAAATGATGTACACCGTCAACAACAAAGGAAACAACACCTACCTTTTCAGCAGCTGTGCCGATAAGTCTTAGTCCATCAATTGCCTCCAACTCGGCGTGGGCATGGTTAAGCAACTTGTTTTCATGCTGAATAATGGTATTCTTGCCGATCTCATCAATAAATTCGATGGCGGTTTTAAAAGCCACTACATCCGCTATATTAGGAGTACCAGCTTCAAATTTATGAGGTATGTCGCTATAAGTGGTTTTCTCCAGAGTGACTTCTTTTATCATTTCACCTCCACCCTTGTAAGGGGGCATTTTCTCCAACCACTTTCTTTTTCCATAAAGCACTCCAACCCCGGTGGGACCGTACATTTTATGTGAGGACAATGCATAGAAATCACAATTCAATGCCTGGACATCAATCTCCAGGTGAGCTGAGGCCTGTGCACCATCCACCACCAGGATGGCTCCTGCCTGGTGTACTTTATCACTGAGCTCACTTATAGGATTAATAGTCCCCAGTGAATTTGAGGCATGAACGATCGACACAATCCGAGTGCGTTCGGTAAGCATAGAATCCAGCAGTTCCCATTTAACTTCGCCATTGTCTCGTAAAGGCAACACTTTTAACTTAAGGTCTTTCTCTTCACACAACATTTGCCAGGGAACAATGTTGCTGTGGTGTTCCATGTTAGTGATCAGGACTTCGTCACCTGGCTTAAGTAATTTTCTGCCATAAGTAGATGCTACCAGATTTAATCCCTCGGTGGTTCCACTGGTGAAAATGATCTCTTCAGGTTCCGCCGCATTGATGAACTCAGCCGTCCGTTTACGACTTAATTCATAAGCTTCAGTCGCCCTTTCAGCCAATGTGTGGATCCCCCGATGAATATTAGCGTGATCATTCCGGTAATAATGATCCAGTGCATTCAATACTGAAAGCGGCTTTTGATTGCTGGCTGCATTGTCAAAATAGACCAGGGGTTTGCCGTTCACCTGCTGGTGCAGGATTGGAAACTCCGCTCTGATTTGCGTCAGATTGTCGATTTGACTGATATGACCTGAATTACTCATCAATTTTTCTGTAGAGTCTGTCCGCAATTACCTGCTCTAAGTAGTCACTTAGTGCCGGGAGTGATATGTGCTCCAGGAATTCGGTGGCAAATGCATATAATAAAAGACCTTTGGCCTGCTGCTCATCCAGCCCGCGTGTTCTTAAGTAAAATACCTGTTCTGCATCGATCTGACCGGTTGTGGCCCCGTGCGAACATTTGACGTCATCAGCCCAAATTTCCAGCTGTGGCTTGGTATTCATGCTGGCCTTGTCAGACAACAGGATATTCTTGTTTGATTGAAAGGCATTGGTTTTTTGTGCATCGGGCTGTACGTAAATCTTACCATTAAAAACTCCGGTCGCTGAGTCATCAATGATTCCTTTGTAAAGCTCATCACTGAACGAGTTAGCAATCCGATGGTCGACCAGGGTATGATTGTCTATATGGTCAGTTCCTTTGGCCAGATACAGTCCATTCATGTGAGAGGTACAATCCATCCCATCAATGGTAATGTTCAGATTATTTCTGACAATGGTACCGTTGGTGGTTATGGTGTTGCACATTAACTCACTACCTTCTAGCTGATTGATATCGGTATTGTCTACCAATATCATTCCGGAACACCCTGTTTGAACCTTGTTAAGTTGAAGCTTAGCCTGTTCTTTAAGGTAAATTTCGGATACTGTATTATGAAAATTCTGCTGCTTCGGAGTGAGGTTTTTGCATATTTCAACCAGTGTTACCTGCGCATTCTTCTCAACTACTACCAGGTGACGGGTCTGCGAATAAACCAGGCCGTTTCTGGCATCAGATAAATGATAGATGATCACCGGTAGATCCACTTTGCTGTTTTCTTTTACAGTGATCAGGCTGCCATGATTAAACAGGGCAGTGTTTAACGCCGCAAATGCATCTTTTTTATAATTACTGATTTTTCCAAAATACTTCACCATCAAATCTTCCCTGTCAGCACCCAGTTGATCCATCTGCTGTACCTCCAGGCTTTCAGGAAAATCTTCAGAACTGTATACTAATCTTCCATTCCAAAAAACCAAAATATGTCCTTTTAGCTCAGGCAACAAATGTTCATTAAAGGGCGGAATCATGCTTACTTCCGCAGGGCTTTGGAGGTTTATCTCAGATCTTAAAAGCGCTTTTGTGATAGGAGTATATTTATACTCTTCTTCTTTGCCTTGTGGGAACCCTTTTTGGGTAAAAGCTTTGATGGCCTCTGATCGCAACTGCTTAATCTCCGGTACCTGTCCCCCGTTTAGAGATTGGGTCAAATCCGAAAATTGCTCAGTAAAATGGTCTCTTAGATTTTGTTCTGTTGTTTTCATAGCTGGATCAACCGGCAATGGTGGTTTCGTTTTCCCGGATCCAATCGTATCCTTTTTCCTCAAGTTTTTTAGCTAGTTCCTTGGTGCCTGATTTCACGATACGGCCGTTGTACAATACGTGAACAAAATCCGGAATGATGTAATCCAATAGCCGCTGATAATGGGTTACTACAATAGTAGCATTATCTTTGTTTCTAAGAGTGTTAACTCCATTGGCAACAATTCTCAGGGCATCAATGTCCAATCCGGAGTCTGTTTCATCCAGAATTGCCAGACGTGGTTCAAGTACGGCCATTTGAAAGATTTCGTTGCGTTTTTTCTCTCCTCCTGAAAATCCATCATTCAAAGCTCTGCTAAGCAGGCTATTGTCAATTTCCACCAACTTCATCTTTTCCTTGATCAACTTGAGGAAGGTGACTGCATCCAGGGCTTCTTGCCCACGATGCTCGCGAATTTGGTTGACAGCAGTCTTAAGAAAATTAGTAGTGCTCACGCCCGGTATTTCTACGGGATACTGGAAGGCAAGGAATAATCCCTCCCGCGCCCGGTCTTCCGGGGCCATTTCCAATAGGTCCTGGTTTAGAAAAGAGATACTGCCCTCGGTTACCTGGTATGAATCCCTTCCTGCCAGCACTGAAGCCAAGGTACTTTTACCGGATCCATTTGGTCCCATGATGGCATGAATCTCTCCGGGGTTCACCGATAAATTGACCCCGTTCAGTATTTGTTTGCCTTCAATAGAGGCTTTTAAATTTTCAACTTTTAACATTATATGTTATGGTTTATAAATAAAGTGTTCAGCTGACTAGCCAACACTGCCCTCTAATGTTAGAGCCAGGAGCTTTTGAGCTTCAACTGCAAACTCCATCGGTAGTTGATTCAATACCTCTTTGCAGTAACCATTTACAATAAGAGCTACTGCATCCTCGGTGCCAATGCCCCGCTGATTGCAGTAAAAGATCTGGTCCTCACCGATTTTGGAAGTGGTAGCCTCATGTTCGATCTGAGCTGACTTATTGCCAGTTTCAATATATGGGAAGGTATGGGCGCCACACTTGTCACCCATCAGAAGCGAGTCACACTGACTGAAGTTCCTGGCATTTTCCGCTCTGGGCATAACCTGGACCAACCCACGATAGCTGTTCTGGCTTTTTCCTGCAGAAACACCCTTAGATACAATTCGGCTTTTAGTGTTCTTGCCAATATGTATCATCTTGGTACCTGTATCCGCCTGCTGCATATTGTTGGTCACAGCCACTGAGTAAAATTCACCTACGGAGTTATCACCTTTCAGAATACAGCTGGGGTATTTCCAGGTTATGGCACTGCCGGTTTCTACCTGTGTCCATGATATTTTCGACCCGGAACCAGCACATATACCTCTTTTGGTCACAAAATTGTAAATGCCTCCCTTGCCTTCCTTGTTTCCAGGGTACCAATTCTGCACCGTAGAGTACTTCACTTCGGCATCTTTGGCTGCGTAGATTTCCACAATTGCTGCGTGCAATTGATTTTCATCACGCATCGGAGCTGTACAACCTTCAAGGTAACTTACATATGAGCCTTCTTCAGCAATAATCAAGGTCCGTTCGAATTGCCCGGTATTGGCTGCATTGATTCGAAAATAGGTCGAAAGCTCCATTGGGCAACGGACACCTTTTGGTATGTATGCGAAAGAGCCATCAGAAAAAACTGCGGAGTTTAGAGCCGCAAAATAATTATCGTTTACGGGAACCACCGATCCCATGTATTTTTTTACCAGTTCCGGGTGTTCCTTCACGGCCTCGCTAAAGGAGCAGAAAATAATACCCAGCTCCCCCAACTTGTCTTTAAAAGTGGTTGCCACCGAAACGCTGTCCAGTACTGCATCAACTGCAACTCCTGTCAATCTTTTTTGTTCTTCCAGGGAGATACCAAGTTTTTTAAAGGTTTCTATTAACTCCGGATCAACTTCATCCAGGTTGCTGGGAGTTGCCTTCTGCTTAATTGCAGAGTAATAAATGATATCCTGGTAGTTAATTTCCGGATATTTTACATTGGGCCACTTAGGTTCCTTGAGTGTTTTCCATTTCTCAAATGCATTCAGTCGCCATTCCAACATCCATTCAGGTTCCTCTTTCTTAGCAGATATAAACCTAATGATATCCTCATTTAGCCCTTTGGGAGCTTCATCGGCGTCAATTGCCGTTTCAAATCCGTATTTATATTCAGAACTGGTTAGCTCTTCTAATATCTGATCGTCTTTGCTCATATCTATATCCAGCTGATGTTGCGCAATTCACTGGTTTCTGGTGCAAAATTAAACAATATTCGTTCAATTCGGTTTTCAAAACCATAATATTAATCTATTGCGACATCGAGCTTATTTATAATTAATCTAAATAACGAATTATTTATACCATTCACAAAAATGTGGGCTTTAAAGTTCCCTACTTAGCCAGGGTTATTTGAATGGTGATTATCTGGGATCTTAAACCTCAGACATCCAGGTTAATATGCCGGTTAAGGCTTTCTTCAAGAGAAATGAAAGTTTCCGTACGATGAATGCCGTCTATTTTTTGAATTTTATCGTGAAGCACATCTCGCAGATGCCTGGTATCCCTGCAATGAATTTTAACAAAGATACTATAATCACCAGTGGTATAGTGAACTTTTACCACTTCGGAAACATCTTTCAGTTTGGTGCAGACTTCATCATACAATGAGTTACGTTCCAGGTAAATGCCAAGAAAAGCCGTAAGGTCCCACCCCAATTTACTGTAGTCCATACTCAAAGTGGTGCCTTTTACAATGCCCATTTCTTCCATCTTACGCATACGCACGTGTACCGTCCCACCTGACACATATACTTTTTTAGCTATTTCCGTGTAGGGTGTTTTGGCATCCTCCATTAGGAGCTCCAGGATCTTTAAATCGATTTTATCAATTTCATAATTTTTGCTCATTGTTGAACGACTTTGCTGATAATCATCTAATGAAACTGAACCAAAATTATTAATTATATAAAAATTATCAAAAATATTTATCAAATTTATAAGGGTCTTAATTTTTTCTTAACTTTGAAGGGCAATTTGTACACTGTAGGGTGATGAAATTGGCAGACATGCCCTCCTGTCTCGGGGGTGAAGAGAATGGGATAAACATAGCATAATGGGCACGCCTTGGCTTGCCTGGGGTTGACCACCAATACTCTAAATTTGTGCTAAGGCTAACCACTTCGTGGAGGTTCGAATCCTTCTCCTACAGCTAATTTTGGGTTAATGTTGTTTGTGAAAAAGGTTCGTTCGATAAACGAACCTTTTTTATTTCACTTCAATCTGTTACTATCCGGCAACCATTGCCATTAGGATATAAATAATTTTTTACGTTATTTTCTCCAAACCATTTCCTAAGTTAAATCAAACATTGGTAATGAAAGAAAATCGTTGGTTCAAAAGCTATCCTGAAGGAGTTCCTCATTCAATTGATCCCGCCCTATACCCTTCAGTGCCAGATTTCTTCGAAGAATGTTTTGCCAAACACGGCGACGCCCCGGCTTTCGAGAATATGGGTAAACGAATATCTTTCAATG